>CAVCON010000043.1:5047-14697 GCA_963603805.1 Oscillospiraceae bacterium | reverse complement strand
GATGTAGTTTGAATTATGTCTGATATAATTTTTTCTATGTCCTATGTAGTTTTTTCTACATCAGACATAATTTTTCGTGCAAGTCATAATGTGCTTTTCCCGAAACACACGTTGTGCGGCTGTGGCATTTATAGGCGGCTTTGTTTTTGCGGATGATTTCAAATGACTATCTTTGTACATATAAAATAAGAATGGAATGAGAATAGCAAGAATAGTCTTATTGTTGTGTGTGTTGTGTGCTGGCACGGTGTCGGGCAAGAGGCACGATCCGTTGTGCTACAGTGGCGGAAAACCTATTTTGCTTGCAGATCCGTGCGTTTACAGGAGCGGTGAGACCTATTACCTTACAGGCACTTCCACAACCGACAAAGGCTTTGAGTATTATACGTCAACTGATTTGAAAAACTGGCAGTATGGCGGTATGCTCTATGAGGCTAAAGGCGGGGATTATGAGGGCGCGACCTGTTTTTGGGCTCCCGAGGTGAGGGTGTACAAAGGCAAATTCTATCTTACGTTCAGCTGTTACAGCCCCAAGCGCAATGGGTTGATTACCTGCCTTGCCGTGAGCGATCGCCCCGACGGAGGATATAGGGACTTGTATGAGCCTTGGACAGACATGAAGTATTCGGCAATAGATTGCGATATTTTTATTGACGACAACGGCGAGCCGTACCTTTATTACAGCCATAACTTCACGAAAGACGGCGTGGCTACAGGGGAGATTTACGCCGCCAGACTCAAAGACGACTTGAGCGGAATGGTTGGCGAGCCGAAATTGGTGTCGGTGGCGTCGCAGGATTGGGAGCGCGTTAATTGGGAAAAGAACCGCTGCAACGAAGGTCCTTGGGTGATTAAGCACAAGGGCAAATATATAATGACATACTCGGCAAACGACACAGGCTATGAACACTATGGGATAGGCGTGTCGGAGGCGGATTCCCCGTTAGGTCCGTGGCGCAAGTACGAAAACAATCCCATGCTCACTACCGACTTGAAGCGCGGCGTTTCCTCGCCGGGGCATAACAGCATGGTTGAGGGTAAGGATGGGGAATTGTATATGGTTTACCACCGCCATGCAGATCCCAATTGCAAAATGCCCAACTGGGACAGGGTGGTGTGCATAGAAAAGTTGAAACTTACGAAAAGCGGCAAACTAAAACTCGCCAGAAGACAGTGATTGACAGGGAGACCATACAGAAAATAATGGACACGGCCAACATCGTTGAGGTCGTGTCGGAATTTGTTACGCTTCGCCGCGCCGGGGTGAACTATCGCGGGCTTTGCCCCTTTCATGACGAGAAAACCCCTTCGTTCTATGTGTCGCCGGCGCGTGGCATCTGCAAGTGCTTCTCGTGCGGCAAGGGCGGCAATGTGGTTCATTTCCTCATGGAACATGAGCAGATTTCGTACCCAGAGGCTTTGCGCTGGCTTGCGAGGAAATACCATATAGAGATACGCGAAAAGGAAATGACCGACGAGGAGCGCGAGGCGGAGAACGTGCGCGAGAGTATGTTTGTGCTCAACGACTGGGCTGCGAAATACTTTCAGGAAATCCTCCATAACCATGCCGACGGCATTGCAATAGGTATGCAGTATTTCCGCAGCCGTGGCTTTCGCGACGACACTATACGCGAGTTCGGCTTGGGCTATTGCCAGAAGGATCGCACCGCGTTTGCGAACGCCGCCCTCGCGAAGGGCTTCAAGGAAGAGTACATCCTAAAGACCGGGCTTTGCTACAAGCGCGACGACGGCAGGCTTATCGACCGTTTCTCGGGACGTGTGATATTTCCCGTGCACACCGTGGGGGGCAGGGTGGTGGCGTTTGGCGGCAGGGTGCTGAAAACCGACAAGGAGACCGCAAAGTACGTAAATTCGCCCGAGTCGGAGATATACAACAAGCGTAGCGAGCTTTACGGCATCTTCGTGGCAAAACGCGACATACAGAAAGAGGACCGCTGCTTTTTGGTGGAGGGCTACACGGATGTGATTTCCATGCACCAAAGCGGCATAAAAAACGTTGTGGCGTCCTCCGGAACATCGCTCACGCCCGGACAAATTCGTCTTATACGCCGTTTCACGAACAATATAACCGTATTGTATGACGGCGACCGCGCAGGTATAAAAGCCTCTATACGCGGAATAGATATGCTGCTTGCGGAAGGGATGAACGTGAAAGTGCTTCTGCTTCCCGATGGAGACGACCCGGACAGTTTCGCCCGCAAGCACAACGCGCAGGAATACCGCCAGTATATCGACAGTCATCAGACGGATTTCATACGCTTCAAGACAAAACTTTTTATGGAGGACAGCGCGGACGATCCTGTAAGCCGCGCATCGCTTATAGATAATATGGTAACAAGCATATCGCTTATCCCGGACAAAATTCTCCGTTCCATGTACGTAAAGGAATGCAGCCAGACGATGAATGTTGACGAGGCTTTGCTTCTTGATGCGGTAACAAAGGTGAAGCGTGAGAAACTGGCGGAACGCCAACGCGAGGAAATGCGTGAAAAGGCGGCTTCCGAAGAACGGACAGGCGACAGCGGACAGGCGGATGCGGCAGTTTCCAACGGCGGTGCGGCAGAGACTGTTGTAGAAACGCCGCCGGGCAAATCGCATAAGTTCGAGAATATAATAATGAAGTTTGTTTTGCTTTACGGAAGCCTTGAAGTCGGAAGTGTGAATACAGAAGACGGCGTGCGCGATATGAACGTGATAGATTTGGTGAAGTACAGTCTTGATGCCGACGAACTTGAATTTTCCTCGCCCGAATACCGGCAGATTATGAACGAGGCTGCGGCACATTCTCACGAACCCGGCTTTTCGCCCCGTAAATATTTCCTTTACCATCCCGACCAGAACATAAGCAAGGTGGCTGCCGCGCTCGAAAGCGAGAAATACCAGCTAAGGAAAAAGGAACAGGACAAGATTGGCAAGATAGAGGACAAAATCGGGGAGGCTGTGTCGCTGTCTCTGACGGACTACAAGCTTGCCTATGTTGAGGAGGAGGCAAACCGTGTGCTTGCTGAACTTGCGAAGCCCGAAGTTGCCAACGACGATGACAAGTCGGCGGAACTCATGAAACGCTACAACGACATGAAAAGGATAGAGGTGGCGTTGGCGGAGCAGGCGGGAGGGCGCGTGATGCTTTCCTGATTTTTTGACAGCCTGTATATAAAACAATCCGCGCCGCGTCATGACAAAACCATGGGCGGCGCGGACTGTTTGGTTGCATTCACTTTTCGTCCAAAGCCTCAAGAATTGCGGTTGCAAGCTGGTCGGGGCAGCTTGTGGGCTTGTCCTTGCAGCGTATTCCTTTCAGCCTTTTTGCCGCGTCTGCGGCGTTCATTCCCTCGCAAAGGCTTGCAATGCCCTGCGTGTTTCCCGAACAGCCTCCGAGAAAGCGCACGTTTCTTATTTTACCCTCGTTGTCGATGTCAAAATCTATAAGTTTTGAACAAGTGCCAGTTGTTGTGTATGTCTTGTGCATGATAATTGGTGCTTTGTGGTGCAAAGATAGGAATAATCCGCATTAAATAATTGGCGGCTTGGTTGGAATATTCTAACTTTGCAGAGTTTACAAAGACGAATGGATTATGAAACACCCAATTTCTGCTTTCTTGGTTTTTGCGGCTGTTGCGCTTGTGCTGACGTGCTGCAACGGCGGGAAGAAACCTGCGGCTGCACCTGCTGAAACGCCCCAAAAAGATTCTGTGGCGGTTGTCGCCGACTCCACGGTTTATGGCGTGGCTTTGGAAAGCGGCATGAGCACTCTCTGCATCCTTGCAAACGGTGGGGACACGCTTTTGATGGACAAGGATGACGAGGAGGGCTATGGAGAATTTTACGGCTATGTGGCGGAGGGCGACAGTTTTGCCGTTACGAAGCGCAAAGGAAAGGACGGACTTGTGGTGGTGAAGGCTTACAACCTTTCGCTGCTGAAAACTTTTGACGCCGTTCTGTCGGTAAGGAACGGATTGCTTATCGTTGGCGGAAACGACACGGTGGACGTTAAGGGCATTGACGACGACTCGCTTGTGGTTGTAAGCCGTGCCACGAAAAAGAGGCAGGTTTTCTATCCTAAGAAGAGATGAGGGCTGTTGTGAAGGCTTGGGCTTTGATTTTGTTTGCCGCAGTGCTGACATATTCCTGCAACGCACGGCAGGAAATTACGTTTGAGGCGGTTTACAAGGATATGCTCAACGTTGTTGACCACCCCGAACGGATGGACGAAAGCGTGCTTGCGGAGACAGGGCTTCACAAGTTGTGGGACAAGGCTGCCGTGATAGACTCCATGCCCAAGCGGACGGTTGTTTATGGCAGCGGACTGTGTGTGAAACAGGCAGAAAACGACGGTTTCACTTATATAAAGGATTCTCCCCATGCCTTTGCCCTGCAGATAGAGAGCTTTATGGACCCCGAGGTGAGCGTTGACTTTGCCAGCAAGGAGGATGCCGACAAGTTTTATGCAGAGATAACCGAATTCGGAATGGTGGAGGATGATTTCGGCTGCCGCTACGTTACTGACAAAAGGCTTTCCCCTGGGGTGGCTAAGGTAAAGGACTTTGCGGAATACGGTCGCACCATTTGCGTGCAAAAGCCAAGCAGGACAGACAACGGATGGTATTCGGTTGTGTTTGGAAACTGAAGAAACAATTGCAACCCAAACATAAATTCGGAGCAATATAGCCGAATTTGCGTAAAGTGTTGAATTTCAGAAAAATGCCTCTAAAATAAAATTTGTTGTAACGATTTGCTTTTCAAAGTGTTATAAGGGGCGAAAATTATGTCTGATATAATTTTTTCTACGTCCTATGTAGTTTTTTCTACATAGGACGTAGTTTTTTCTATGTCTGATGTAATTTTCCGGGGGTGCGGATTGCCGGCGTATGATTGCGCCAAAAGCTCCGCCGCATACGTTTTTGTGCGCGGCTTATATAATGTCTTCGCTTGCAGGTGTGCTGTGGTAGAAAACAAGTCCTTTTTGCGGGCTTTGCTCCACGCGCCCGAGTGTCAGTTGCTCTATTTTGAGGGCTACGGAAATCTCTTCGGGGAAACTGTTCGCCACACCTCCGATAAAGTTCACCGGGAGGTCGGGGCGGTTGTACTTCTTTACATTTCTTTGCAGGAACCTGCGGAAATTCGCCACCAAAAGTCCCGCTATCTGACTGTCGTGGTGATGGCGTTTCAGGAAAGGCACAAAACTTGCGAGGAAGCGGTTTGGCATGGGTTTCCTGTAAACATTCTCAATAATGTCGTCTTCTGTCAGCTTTGTCTCCTCGAAAAAATCGTCGCGTATGTCTTGCGGCATATCCCCTTTCAGAATGTCGCTTATGAATGTGCGCCCGAGCACAGCACCGCTTCCTTCATCACCCAAAATATATCCCAACGGCGACACGTTCTTTACGATGTCCCTTCCGTTGAACAGGCAGCTGTTCGAGCCTGTGCCGAGAATGCAGGCAATGCCTTCCTTGTGCCCGCAAAGAGCCCTCGCGGCTGCAAGCACATCGGACGCCACCTCTATCTCTGCTTTCGGGAAAAGCTTCACGAGGCATTCCTCAACAAGGTGCTTCTTCTGCTTGGTGCATCCCGCGCCGTAGAAAAACATCCTATTGAATTCAATTCCTTCCACTTTGGGCGCAAAGGCTTCCGTGATTGTCTTGTTTATCGCGTCCATATCACCCACCACGGGGTTTATGCCTTCGGTCTTGAAGCTTTTTACGCTTCCGTCGCCGGCAATGATAATCCAATCAGTCTTTGTCGAGCCGCTATCTACAATTAAAGTTGCCATAATAAAAATAATTGCCCGCCCCCGGTTTTGCGGTGTCATAGCAATCCAATGTATCGGGATGGCACAATAAATAAGGGGCGAAGTCACGTTTATTACTGTGCAAAGATAGCCTTTTAGCTGCAATAAAAAACAAGAGGGAGGCCGATTTCGCCCATTTGTCGCATAATATTTCTAACTTTGCCGTGATATTGACATGATGATTATGCGTAAAGCGATATTTTTGTTTTTTGCCATGCTGTTTCTTGCGATTCCGGCATCGGCCGTTCTTAATGAGAAGAACCTTGGGCAAACTCTTGCCGTGTTGAGGGAGGAACTGGAAATGTACCAGCGCGACAGCCGCAGGAACATTGTCATGGGCCAGGCCATACGGGAGAGAATACACCAGCACATAATGGATATTATGAACGAGAGCAACCAAATTGCTCTCATGCTGTATTCCCAGAAAATCGACTATATCTTCGACCTCACCTACGCCTGTAACAAGGCTACCGACCTTTATGACGATTTCAACACCATGAAGCTGCCTTTTGACAAGGTGCTTACGAAGATGGACGTTGAGGAGGCGCGCTACGACGGGCTTATAGACAACTTGCAGCATATGCCGAAAGACATTCTCAACAAGCAGGAGCAGATGGACCGCGACGTTTGCCTCACGCTTTGCGTGGCTATGAAAAGAACTTTGCAGAACCAGGGTGGTCAGCTGAAGGAATACCAGGATATTTACGGCAGGGTTGAGAAGCGTTTGAAGTCTTTGAACGACTACGCCATAAAGCGGTACAACAACATTCGGCAGAGCATTTTCGTTAATGGCGACGAGACTTATTTTGACGTGCTTTCAAACATACGCTCCTCGGTAACAAAGGCCCACTACAGCCTTCACGAGAAATATTCTTCCACCAATGCCCGCACTGCATCCCAATGGCGCGGGCCTGTTGTTGTGGGCTGGTTTGTTTTCATGATATTCTATGCCCTCGTTGCCACGGCCCTGAATTTGCTTTTCATAAGGTTTGCGCTGCCAAAACGGTTCAAGACCCTCCAGTTTCAGGAAAAGAAACCGTGCATAATAATGGCTTCCACAACGGTAACGTTTGCCATTGTAATAATGATACTGTGGATTTTTGTGTTGAAGCACAACTTCTTCCTCATGGCCTGCAAACTTTTGGTGCAATACGCATGGCTGCTTGCGGTAATCCTCATCTCTTTGCTTGTGAGGCTTGACGGCTCGCAGATAAGGGACGGTTTCCGCATTTACTCGCCATTGATTTTGGTGGGGTTCATTGTCATAACGTGCAGGATTATTTTCATCCCCAACGAAATGGTTAATTTGTGCTTTCCGCCGCTTATGCTTGCTGCCACGCTATGGCAGCTTTATGTAATAGTGCGCCGCCACAAGAGCCTTCCGCGCAGCGATATGTTCTATTCGGGCATTTCGTTTGTGGTGATGGTTGCGAGCGTGGTTGCATCGTGGATGGGATATACGCTGCTTAGCGTGCAGCTTTTGATATGGTGGATAATGCAGTTCACGTGCATTCAGACAATCACCTGCATATACGACATTTTGGAGCAGTACAGCAGCAAGCACATAAAGAAAGGCAAGTCGGACATAAGGCAGACGTGGGTTTACGATTTTGTGCGCAGGGTTTTCGTGCCGGTTATAATGGCCTCGAGCTTCTTCTTCAGCTTCTATATGGCCACCGAGGTGTTCTCGCTTTCCGAGATATGCAAGTTCCTGTTCTTCTCCAATTTCATCGACATCGCCGGTGTTGCCCGCATAAACCTGTTCAAGATTCTTGTGGTGTTCTCCTCGTTCCATGTGGTCAAGTATCTTGTCTATGTGTTCCATTCTTTCTTCATCCTTTACTATGGCGGGAAGAAAAAGACCGTGATAGGCGAGAAGGCTCTCGTGATGAAGGTTTGCACCTTCGTGATGTGGTTTCTGTATGTGGTTATTTCCATGCTGTGCCTCAACATAAGCACTTCGGGAATACTCGTTGCTATGGGCGGACTTTCCACAGGTATCGGTTTTGCAATGAAGGACACTTTGGAAAACCTTTTCTATGGCATTTCGCTCATGACAGGGCGTCTGCACATTGGCGACATCATAGAGTGCGACGGCGTGCGCGGACAGGTGGTTGACATTTCCTATCAGAGCACGATGATCGAGGCTGTTGACGGTTCGATAATCGCATTCCTGAACAACCAGCTGTTCAGCAAGAATTTCAAGAACCTTACGCGCAACCACCGCTATGAGGTTGTGCAGATACCGGTTGACGTGGCTTATGGTACGGATATAGAAAAGGCGCGTAGCATAATGACAGAAGCCGTGTCGAAGCTCGAAAACTACGACAAGGCGCGTGGCTTCAGGGTTGTGCTCAAGGAGCTTGGCGAGAGCGGCGTGCAGCTGCGCGTTGTCATCTGGCTTCCGGTTGCAACCAAGTTGTATGCAATGGGAGATATTTACGAGGCCGTTTATAATGCGTTCAACGCAAACGGAATTTCAATGCCGTTCCCACAGCGCGACATACATATAATAGATGATGCGGGCGATGCGGAAAAGGCTGCCACAAAACCTGGAATTATAGGCGGAGTGGCGGAAAAACTTTAATACGATGAGTTTTAGGTAATTACATTATTTAGAGCCGTAATTGCAAGTAATTGTTTTACAAAGGCTTGCAAAGAGCGGAATTATGTCTGATGTAGTTTTTTCTACGTCAGACATAATTTTTTCTACATAGGACGTAGTTTTTTCTATGTCCTATGTTGTTTTTGCGGTTTCGGTATATGGCTTTGCTCATCCGCATGAAAATAGTGCGCAGTGCCAAAATGTCCGCATTTGTCATGGTTTTTGCCAAAATTATGCGTACAGATATAATTGCTTATGCAAGAAAAAGATTGCTATGTAATTATTAATCAGCGTTATATTGAATTTGTGTTATGATATTTCGGAAATATGGCATACGCTTTGCGAAATATCAAGTGAACTTTGAAGCGGAAACGCGGAGGGGTTCAGAAAACAGATAAAGAACAAATAAATATAGGAGGTTACAATTATGACAGGATTAGTAAGAAGAAACCAGAGTTGGTTACCGAGCATTTTCAACGACTTCTTTGATAACGATTGGATGGAAAAGACCAACGCCACAGCACCGGCAATCAATGTTGTGGAACACGAAAACGGCTACACCGTTGAGGTTGCCGCTCCTGGCATGACCAAGGAAGACTTCAACATTCACGTGGACGATGAGGGAAACCTTGTGATAGCCATGGAGAAGAAAAACGAGAAGAAGGACGAGAGGAAAGGGCGTTACTTGCGCCGCGAGTTCTCTTACTCAAAATTCCAACAGGCGATGATTTTGCCCGATGATGTTGACCGTAACAAAATTGCCGCAAAGGTGAACAACGGTGTGCTCGAGGTGGAGCTGCCCAAGATACCCGAGGAAGCCAAGGTGGCAAAGGTAACAAACATAGAAGTGAAGTGATTATTCATAGGATTGTTTAGGAGTTTCGCCTCCCTGTGTAGCAAATACGCAGGGAGGCGTTTTTTTTGCCAGTTTGGCTGGCGGCTATTTAATGTTGCCTCCTGTTGTCCACTTGTTCATTTGCGCAATCATGCGTTTCCTTGCCGCGTCGTCGGGTATGGGGAATGTGCGCACGGTGTTGTAATAGCGCGAAATCTCTTCTATGTTGTCTGTAGGCATTTCGTCCGCGCTGTACATTATGTCAAGCCGGCGTTGCAGCTCTTTCTTGCAGCTTTCATCGATAATCCCGGCAATTCCTATTGAAGCACGGAACTTTTGGAACGGAGTGTGGAAAATGAAACCGTCCGCCAAGTCCTGCCACGCCGTGCCGTCGTTCCAGT
>CAVCON010000043.1:0-5037 GCA_963603805.1 Oscillospiraceae bacterium | reverse complement strand
TTCCAGTACCACGCAGGAGTGCTGCCGAAAGGCGTGTCTTTGATGTCCAGTCCTGCGGTATGGCAGCCTGTGAGCTGGAAAGCTGCGTCCCACCGTCCGTCGTCAATAAGCTCCACGCCTTTTGAGGCGTAGCCGTAATCGCCTGGGGAGGTGAATACATACCAGTTGAGGCAGACAATGCGCACACGCTTTGCGCCCAACGCCTTCTTTATGCGCCATCCCTCTGTGCGCCCATGTGGGGATCTTATGGCATGAGGCTGGCTTGTTATGACAAGGGCCTTTCGCTTGCCGTCAATTGGAGTCTGCGCTTTGTATTGGCGCAGGAAATTGCGGGTCATTTCGCGGTCGCGCACAGATGCCTTGCTTTTCCCGTTGTAATAGGTGTTGGCGCGAAGCCATTTCTTGTATTTGTACGGAGATTTCCATTTGCTCCAGTTAAAAGCGATGTCGGTAAGCCCAAGCTGGATGCGCTTTTCCTGCGGCAGCCGTTTGTTGATGTGCCAAAGGCTGTCGAGAAACACGGAACGGTTGGTTTTCTCCCAAATGAACAGGTAATCCTCGTTTCTTAGCTGTTCGTGCAGCGCGGAGCGGAAAGCAGCCTCGTCTGGCCAGTCATGATTTATGAGAAAGTTCGCACTTGCGGTTTTGTTCACAACTCCAACCTCTGTGTAAACGTGTCCCACTTTTTCTGCGAACCGCCTGTCGGCAAGCAGACGCGTAATGAAGTCGTACTGCGTCATGTCCCTGTGGTCGCGTTCGCCCAAAACAACAACGTCTGCCTTTTCAAACAGGCGGAAAATGTATTCTATGGGATCTTCGCCCTTTTGCTCCAGACATTTTTTGTAATCCAAGACGGAATGTTGCGCTATTGACGGCACGGCAAACGACAGAAAAAGAGAAAGTATGGGTAAGGCAAGTCTCGGCATCATGGAAGTTTTGCTTGTGAACAGAATTTCTTGTGTAAAAATACGAAATTCGCCGGAAACCGCCAACTTTTGGGGTTTCCCTGCCTTGAATGCGAAATTTTTAGTAGCTTTGCATTCCAATAGAATAAGAAATAAAATGGACATAACAGGAAAAATAATCTTCGTAAGCGAACAGAGAAGCGGCGTTTCAAAATCTTCGGGAAACCCTTGGGTAACACAGGATTTCGTGATTGAGACCCATGACCAATATCCCCGCAAGTGCGTGTTCACCGTGTTTGGCGAAGACCGTCTAAAACAGTTCAATATGCAGCTTAATGGCGAATACACGGTTTCGTTCGACATAGACGCTCACGAATACAACGGACGTTGGTTTAACGACATACGTGCGTGGCGCGTTGTTCCCGCAGTTGCAGGCGCGGCAGCAGCAGTTCCGCCTGTCCCTCCCGTAGCTCCTGCGCCCCAGATGCCCTCTCAGGCGGCTGATCCTTTGGCTGGCGTCCCCCAGAACGATGATCTTCCTTTTTAATTGAAACAAAACGGCAATAAATAACAAAAACATAGGAGTTATGAAGGTATTGAAAATTTCAGCAGTGGTTATGAGCGCAGCCCTCGTGTTGAGCGGTTGCAATATGAGCAACACGGCCAAGGGCGGAATTATCGGCGGCGGCAGCGGCGCGGTTCTCGGCGGACTGATAGGCAAGGCAGCCGGAAATACAGGCGTTGGCGCAGTGATTGGCGCGGCTGTAGGTACCGGCGCGGGCATTCTCATCGGAAACCGCATGGACAAAGTTAAGAAACAGGCGGAGACCGTGGAAAATGCAAAGGTTGAAGAAGTGAAGGATAACAACGGACTTTCTGCCGTTAAGTGTACTTTTGACTCAGGAATACTTTTCAACACGGGCAAGTCAGAACTCAGTTCCGCCGCAAAGTCATCCTTGAACGATTTTGCGCAGAATGTGCTCAACAAGAACACGGATGTTGACGTTGCCATTCAAGGCTATACCGACAACCAAGGTTGGAAAAACTCCACGGCGGAGCAGAGCGCAAGCAAGAACCTTGACCTTTCGCGCCAGCGCGCACAGGCTGTGGAAGCTTACTTGAAGTCGTGCGGCGTGGACGGAAAGCAGATAAAGAAAACCGAAGGCTTTGGCGAGCAGAACCCGGTTCAGGACAATTCCACCGCAGCCGGCCGCCAGCAGAACCGTCGCGTGGAGATTTATATGTATGCCAGCCAGCAGATGATCAAGTCTGCACAGGAAGGCACGCTTCAGTAAAACAGAAAAGCAAGTTCGTAAACCGCCGGAAAGGGAAGCCGCTCCGGCGGTTTATTTTATGCAGCAAACCATGTTTCTTCTAAAGTCAATATTAAAGCACATCGTCCTCTGGATAGTCATTGGTTTTTTCGCATCGTCAATTGGAATGGTGCTTGTTTACAAGATTGTGCCGGTTTATGTAACTCCGCTGATGATTATACGCCTTTTCCAGCAGCACGACAAGGGCGAAAAACTGAAACTTCACCACCGCTGGGTACCGCTTGAAAGAATCAGCAAAAACCTGCCTGTTGCCGTTGTCGCGTCAGAGGACCAGCTTTTCATGGAACACCACGGCTTTGACCTCAAGCAGATAAAAAATGCGGCTTTCGACCGCATAGAGGGGAAACGCAAGCGCGGCGGCAGCACGATAAGCCAGCAAACGGCGAAGAATGTGTTTCTGTGGCCAACGTCATCGTGGGTGAGGAAAGGCTTCGAGGCTTACTTTACTGTGCTTATTGAGTTTGCGTGGGGCAAGAAAAGGATAATGGAGGTTTACCTCAACACCATAGAGATGGGAAACGGCATATACGGGGCGGAGTCTGTGGCAAAGCGTCATTTCCACACTGATGCCGAAAATCTTTCAAGGGGGGAGTGCGCCCTTATTGCCGCCACTTTGCCGAACCCCTTGAAGTTTGATTCCTCAAATCCCTCGCCTTACATAAACAAGCGCAAAAACGCCATTCTCGGTCAGATGCGTAACGTGAAGCCTTTGCTGGAACCGCTTTTCAGCGAAGACGAATGACGCGGATGCCCAATTGTGAGCCGCGCTTCTTTTGATATTCGTAAAGGCTCTGGCTGTCGAGTATAACCTTGTGCTTCAGCGATGATGCGTTAAGCAGGTGCAGTCTGCCGTTCTTCCATGCCGCAATCCCCACGTGGCTTATGTCAAGACCGTATTTCGATGTAACAAGGGCGATAATGTCCCCGTCGTGAACGGCTGCCAGTTTGTCTTTTCCGAGATTAAGGAGATTTTTGGGAATATAGTTCACGGTTTTTCCGTTTATGGCGTTCTCGTTTTTCCTAATCTCGTTTTGCATGGCTTTGTTGGCGGAAAGCTGCCTGTACAAATGCGAGTTTTCCGACATGAAATGCACGTTGATTTTCTGGTGTGCCGTAAATGGAAATCCGCTTTCCGCCCCTACGTCTTCCGCGATGCCCATGCGGCAGTTGTCGTCTATCCATTCCGAGAAATAGTGCAGCCGCGACGGATAGCCGTTCATCTCTCCATTGTGATAGCGAATGGTGTGGAGCGTGCGGCAATAGTCGTCAAACGTTTTCCCTCCGTTTTTGGACGTTATGTAAAGTGCGGCAGCGGTCTCCACAAGCGTTGTGCAGTCCAATTCCCGCAGGTTGACCACCAACTGTTCGCTTTCGTTGCATTCAAGCGTGTGCGCCACGTAGGGCTTTCCAATGAACTCTTTTGCGTAGTCAAGGCATGACTTGTGCCTTTTTGCAAGCAGTCTCACAACTTCCGCCGAATCTTCTTTTGTGTATGTCGCAGGTGTTACGGCATGGGAAGCCATAGCCATAAGCAATGCTATCGCCGCGAGTACGTATCTTGCTTTAATCATGGTGCGCGTTTCTTGTTTTCTTAGGGAACATCCGCCGTATTCTCATGAGCGTTGTTGATATGCTGCCCCTTGCCACAATGAGGCTCACACCCGAAATCACGAGCGCAAAGCCCCATGCAATGCGCATTGTCATTGGCTCGCCAAGTACTATAACCCCGAGAAACACCGCCGTAAGCGGTTCAAGTGCACCGAGAATGGCGGTCGGGGTGCTGCCAATCAGCGTTATGGCGTGGGTGGTGCAATAGAACGACAGGGCGGTGGGCAACACTGCAAGGCAGACAACGTTCGCCCACATCATGCCGTTTTCGGGAATTTTCACGCCGCTTCCCAAGAAAGACATTGCCCCGAACAGCACTGTGCCGGCAACGATAACGTAGAACGTGAGTTTAAGCGTGGGCATGGAGTTGAGGCGCGGGGAGCGGTTTACATATACAAGGTATATGGCATAAAGCAGTGCCGACAGGAATACAAAGGCAGTCCCGGTGAGGCTTACCATTCCGCCACCTTCCTTGAACGATATGAGGAACACGCCAGCCAGCGCGAGCGCAATGCTTATGGCTGTAACCAGCCCAGCCTTTTCCCTGAAAAACACGCTCATTATCACCGCGACCATTATTGGGTAGAGAAACAGCAGGGTAGAGGCGATGCCCGCCCCCATGTATTTGTAGCTCACAAAGAGGAAATACGATGACAAGGCCATGAGTGCACCCATGGCGAAAGCGGGTATTATGTCGCCTTTTTTGAGGGTGAAACTCCTGCCCCGGGCTTTCATCATAAGGGCTATAACTGGAATGGCGAGCAGATAGCGGAAAAACAGCACGCTTTCCGAGTCCATGCCGCATTTGTAGAGCGGAATGGCGAAAATGGGGTTTGTGCCGTAGCTTGCCGCACCCAATGCCCCGAGAAAATATCCTTTTGCCTTTGCGTTCATATATGTATGCGTTTAGTTTTGCGCGTGCAAAATTACAAATAAAAGGGGGAGTTTGGAAAACAAAACAGCCGTTGTTTGCCATTGGAAAACAGTTCCGCAGAATTTGCGAACCGACCGCTGCAAAACTACATGGGACATAGGAAAAACTATGTCCCATGTAGAAAAAATTATATCAGACATAATTCAAACTACATCAGACCTTTTTTCTGTTTTTGCAAACCACTGAAAGGCAAACCGTTACAGCATATGTCTTTTATATGAGTATTTTTCTAAGGCTCAACGCATTACACCTTTTG
>CAVCON010000042.1:0-14742 GCA_963603805.1 Oscillospiraceae bacterium | reverse complement strand
CTGAAAAGGTGTCTGAAAAGGTGTCTGAAAAGGTGTCTGAAAAGGTGTCTGAAAAACGAAACGAATTTGTGGAAAAAGTGATAGAATTGGCAAAATCGAAAGGAGAAAAACTTACAAAAAATCGTATTTCAATTTTGCGGCTAATGGCGAATAACCCTTATATTACAAAAGCAGAATTGTCTAAATCTCTTGGTATTAGTGAAAATTCGGTTATGCGTAATATTAATATAATGCGTGACAGATATGTGCGCCGTGTTGGTCCTGACAATGGAGGCTTTTGGGAAATTTTGGGATGATGCGCGATTATTGTTAAAATAGCGGATTGCGGGGCTGTGGCTTGCGCGTTTTTTAGTAACTTAGCTCCCTAAAATAGCATTAAATACCTGAACGCAATGGACAGTTATCACAAAGTTTCCTTGCAGGGCAAGATTTTAAGGGTAGGGCTTATACTCGCCAGCGTGCTGCTGGTAACATATTTGCTGCCGCGTGAGAAGAGGTTCGGCTTTGACTTCAAGCTCAACAAGCCGTGGACGCACCAGCAGGTGATTGCCGACTACGATTTCCCGATATACAAGAGCGACGCCGCGCTTTCGTCAGAGCGCGACAGCGTAGAGAGGCTGTTCCAGCCGTATTATAATGAGGACGCAGCGGTGGGCAAAACGCAGGTGAGCCACTTTCTGCACGACGTTGAGTCGGGAAAACTCAAGGACACGCCGTCGTCTGTGGTGAAACTCGTTGTCAGCCGTCTGCATGACATATATTCCGCAGGGGTTGTGCGCACCGAGGATTTGCGCGCCATGAACGACAGTAGCATCAGCGCGGTGAGGGTGGTGAGCGGCAGGGAGGCCAAGAGCCGCAAACTCGGCGAGATTTTCTCAACGCGCACTGCATACGGCTACCTGCTCAATTCCGACACATCGCTTGTAACGCACGACCAGATGGTGCAGCTTGACCTTTCAAAATATCTCGAGGCCAACCTTAACTATGACAAAAAACGTTCCTCGGCCGCCAAGCGCGACTTGATGGAGGCCATATCGCCCACATACGGGCTTGTGCAGAGGGGGCAGAAGATTATAGACCGTGGGGAGATTGTTACGGCGAAGACATACGACATTCTGAAGTCCCTTGAAAGGGAGTCGCAGGTGAGAAACGTGCCGTCAAAGGGAATGCCGCTCATAATGTTCGGGCAGTTCCTGCTTGTGGCGGTGGCGTTCACGGCGTTCTTTGTGTATGTAAAGATTTACCACAAGAACTATTTCGAGGACATACGCACGTTCTCGTTCATGCTGTCCCTGCTCGCGCTTTTCCCCATTGCGGTTTCGCTGCTGCCCACAACGTCAAGGGCACTCGCTTTTCTCGTGCCTTTTGCAATGGCGGGCATATTTATGAGAATATTCACCGACACCAACACGGCGTTTCTCACTCTCGGCTCGACGATATTCGTAAGCTCGCTCGCGCTTGCCGACCCGTTTGAGTTTATAATTGTGAACTTTTCCTCTGGCGTGGCGGCAATTTACGCGCTCCACGACCTGCAGCAGCGTTCGCAGCTTTTCCAGACGGCGGTTATAGCCACTGTGGTGTCCGTGCTCACGGCAATGGCGTTTGACTTCGCACAGGGAATGGGCATAAGGTCGTTCGACAATATGCTTTATGTGTATCTGTTCATTAACGGCATTTTCCTGCTGTTCTCATATCCCTTGCTCTATTTGGTGGAGAAACTGTTCGGCTTTGTGTCGTCGGTTACGCTAATTGAACTGTCGAACATAAACAACCCGTTGTTGCGGCGGCTTTCAAAAGAGGCTGCCGGCACGTTCAACCACTCCATGCAGGTGGCAAACCTCGCCGCCGATGCGGCATCGAAGATAGGCGCGAAGACGCTGCTCGTGAGGACGGGGGCGATGTATCACGACATAGGAAAACTGAAGAACCCCGCATTTTTCACCGAGAACCAGAGCGGAGTGAACCCTCACGATCAGCTTTCGCCCGAGGGGAGCGCAAGGATAATAATATCCCATGTGCCGGAAGGGCTTAAGCTCGCCGACAAAAGCCACCTGCCCTCGGCGGTGAAGGCGTTCATCTCCACGCATCACGGACGCAGCAAGGCGAAATACTTCTACATAACATGGATTAACGAGCATCCCGACGAGAAGCCCGATGAGGAGATTTTCACATATCCCGGACCGAACCCTTCAACGCGTGAGCAGGCAATTCTTATGATGGCCGATTCGGTTGAGGCTGCATCGCGCTCGCTGAAGGAATACTCCGACGAGTCGATAAGCGGACTTGTGAACCGCATCATCGACAGCCAGATTAAGGAGGGCTATTTCCGCAAATGCCCGATAACATTCGACGACATTGAAAAGACAAAGGACGTGTTCATCGAAAACCTTAAGACAATATATCATTCAAGAATACAATATCCCGAACTGAACACCACCGCCGGCGACACAAGGCAGCGCAACTTCAGCAACATTTTCGGGAATTTCAGAAAACAATAAGGAAAGAATATGGAGCGTACAATAAGCATTTTGTGCAAGAACAACGGCGAAACAATAGAGATGCCGCTCGGCAGCACAGTTTTTGAGGCATACGAAGCCCTTGGCGTGGAAATGGAACACGGACCTGCCTGCGCCGAAGTCAACAACACGGTGAGAAGCCTTAACTATGTGCTTTTCTCAAACAGCGATGTGAAGTTTCTCGACATATCCTCGCCCTCGGGCATGAGGACCTACACCCGCTCGCTGTTCTTTGTTTTGTGCAAGGCCGCCGGCGATTTGTTTCTCGGAGCGTCAGTAAGGATTGACACGCCTGTTTCCAACGGATATTACTGCCGCATAATGAAAAATGGGGAGATAACCGACGGGGAGGTTGAGGCGCTTGGCAAGCGCATGAGGGAGGTTGTGGCCGCCGATATGCCTTTCCGCAAAATCAAGGCCCATACCGCCGATGTGGCAAAGAGGTTCAGGGAGGCGGGAATGGAGAGCAAGGCCAAGCTCATAGAGAGCGACGGCAGCCTTTATTCGTGCTACTATATGCTGGGCGACACGCTCGACTACTATTATGGCGCACTGCTGCGCTCAACTGCGGGCATCTGGCTTTTCGGCATAGAGAAATACCATGACGGTGTGTTGCTGCGTCTGCCAGATGCCTCAAATCCCTCACAGCTCAAGCCCAAGACAAGGCAGGAAAAGATGTTCGGCGTTTTCCATGAGAACCACGAATGGCAGAGAATAATGGGGCTGAACACCATAGGCGACCTTAACGAAATGCTTTCAAAAGGGCTTGAAAACCTTGCCATAAACGTTTCGGAGGCTTTGCAGGAAAAAAAGATAAGCGGCATTGCCGAACAGATTGCATCACGCAAGGACATAAAAGTTGTTCTCATTTCCGGTCCTTCGTCAAGCGGAAAGACAACGTTCAGCAAACGCCTTTCGGTGCAGCTTGCCGCGTGCGGGCTGAAGCCTTACCCGATTTCGATGGACGACTATTTCGTTGACCGCGAAAAGACTCCCAAAGGTCCTGACGGCGAATACGACTTCGAGAGCGTGTATGCGCTCAACATTCCGCTGCTTTCGCACGACCTTGAAAACCTCATCGCGGGAAACGAAGTTGAGCTGCCGCGATACAACTTCCACACAGGAAAGAGCGAAAAGAGCGGTGTGAGGCTTAAAATAGACAGCAACATGATTCTCGTAATCGAGGGAATACACGCGCTCAACCCCGAACTCACGAAGCAGATTGCCGAGAAAAACAAGTTCCGCATATATGTTTCCGCGCTCACCTCAATTCTTCTTGACGACCATAACTATATTCCCACAACCGACAACCGCTTGCTGCGCCGCATAGTGCGCGACTACAAATACCGTGGCTATTCGGCGCAGGAGACCATACGCCGCTGGCCGAGCGTGAGGGCGGGCGAGGAGAAATGGATATTCCCCTATCAGGAAAACGCCGATGTGATGTTCAACTCCGCCCTGCTTTTTGAGCTTGCGGCTTTGAAATCACAGGCTCTGCCCCTTTTGCGGCAGGTTGGCGAGTGCGAGGAGGAGCATTCCGAAGCCCACCGCCTTGCAAAGTTTCTTTCGTACATCAAGCCCATTCCCATAGAGGGGCTTCCGCCCACGTCGCTGCTCAGGGAGTTTCTCGGCGGAAGCACGTTCCATTACTAACATATCAGGTGCGGCAAAAACTTTTCTGAATGAGAGTACTTATTGTAAACACTTCGGAGCATACCGGCGGCGCAGCCATTGCGGCGGCGCGGCTCAGGGAGGCTTTGGGAAACAACGGCGTTAAGGCCACGATGCTTGTGAGCAAAAAAGAGTCGGAGTCCATCACGGTGGCCGAGCCTCACGATGCCGGGAGGATGAAATACAACTTCCTGCGCGAGCGGTTCACTATATGGAAGGCCAACGGCTTTCGAAAACACCGCCTTTTTGAGGTGGACGCAGCCAACTTCGGCATTGACATCACGAAGATGAAGGACTTTGAGGAGGCTGACATAATACATCTTCACTGGATTAACCAAGGTTTTCTTTCGCTCAAGGGCATAGACAAAATCCTCAAAAGCGGAAAGCCTGTGGTGTGGACTTTGCACGATATGTGGCCATTCACGGGAATTTGCCATTACGCCGGAGAATGCGACCGCTACAAGGACTGCTGCGGCAAATGCCCGATGCTTTATGGCGGAGGCTCGCAAAGAGACCTTTCGCGCAGGGTGTTCATGCGCAAGCGCAGACTCTACCAAAACGCCAACATAATCTTTGTGGCGTGCAGCGATTGGCTGGCGCAGTGTGCCCGTTCAAGTGCGCTGCTCGACGGAAAACGCGTGCTCAGCATCCCCAACCCCATTGACACAAGGCAGTACAGCCCGAAAAACATGGGCAAGGCGAGGGAGTCGCTGGCTTTGCCGCTTGGCAAGAAACTGCTGCTGTTTGCCGCCTACCGCGTAACCAACAAAATCAAGGGAATTGACTACCTTTGCAAGGCGGTGCAGATTATCGCCGACGAGCATCCCGACATAGCCTCCAACATTGCCGTGGTGGCGGTGGGCAAGGAAAGCGACGCGCTTAAGAGCCTGCTGCCGGTAAGGGTGTACTCCCTGGGCTATGTTTCAAACGAAAGGAAGATGACAGACATATACAACTCCTGCAACGTGTTCATGATTCCCACCATGCAGGACAACCTTCCCAACACAATAATGGAATCGATGGCGTGTGGCGTTCCCTGCGTGGCGTTCAATGTGGGAGGAATACCGCAGATGATTGACCACAAGGTAAACGGCTATGTGGCGGAATACAAAAATGCCGCAGACTTTGCCGAGGGCATTTTGTGGAGTCTTGCGCCCGAAAACGCCGCGACACTTGCCGAAAGGGCGCGGGGGAAGGTTGCTTCCGCATTCTCCGAAACCGCAGTGGCGCGCAAGTATTCCGACCTTTACAACAGTTTGGCAGGAGGAAAAAATGAGTAACATAAAGTTCACCGTCGCAACGGTTACATACAACGCCGCCGCCGTGATTAAGCGCACGCTCGACAGCGTTGAGGAGCAGGACTACCCTTATGTGGAGCATCTTGTTATAGACGGCAACTCCCACGACGGCACTGTTGCCGAGTTCCTGCACTACCAGGAGCGCAACGCACGCGAGGCGAGGCACGAGGTGAACGCCGTGAGCGAGCCTGACAAGGGCATATACGATGCTATGAACAAGGCTCTCGCCATGGCAACGGGCGACTATATCATATTCCTCAATGCCGGCGACAGGTTTCACTCCCCCGATGTGCTTTCGCGCATTGCCGCCTGTGCTGACGGGGACACGGGAGTGATTTACGGCAACACCGACATCGTAGGCTCTGACGGCGGCTTTTTGCGCCACCGCAGGCTTTCGCCGCCCAAACGCCTCACATCGCGCAGCTTCCTTAACGGCATGCTGGTGTGCCACCAGGCTTTCTTTGCAAGGCTTTCGGTGGCAAAGAAGGTGAACTATAACCTACGCTACCGCTTCTCCGCCGATTACGACTGGTGCATAAGGGTTATGCGCAGGGCGGAGAGAATGAAACTGAAGCTCGTGAATTCGGGGATTGTAGTGGCAGATTATCTTGACGGCGGCATGACGGTGAAAAACCACCGCAAGTCGTTAATTGAAAGGTTCGAGGTAATGGCGCGCCGCTATGGCATAATCCGCGCAGCAGCAATGCACGTGTGGTTCATCGTGCGTGCCGTGGTGAAAAAGTAGCGGGTTCGGGATGACAGCCCCCTGAAATTCTGCCGACTTTACAATGTGGTTCGGACTGTGGTGCACATAGTGTGTTAATGTACAATAAATTAAAGAATTGCGCCGCCGTAGGGGCGTATGGCATACGCCCGAATTGCGTTGGTTTGCAGTGTCGTGGCAATAGTTTACCGTTGCGGTTTAAGCGATGGTGTACAGGGCGTATGCAATACGCCCCTACAATTATTGCAAAACGCAAAACCAACGGCTTTTCCCAAACACCTTGAAAACTACATTTGATGTAGAAAAAACTATGTCCTATGTAGAAAAAATTATATCAGATATAATTCAAATTACATCAGACATAATTCTTGCCGTTATAAGGGGTTGTAAAACAGAACCTTATAAAGGTTGTCGAAAAGGCGTTCATTTTGCTGGTTTTCAGTAGTTTGCTAATTTTTGACGGAAAACGGTGCAAACTACCACACGCCTATTGATGACGAGGCCGCCAGTGTGAGGATGCTTATGGTTTCCGCGCCGGCCTCAGCCAGTTTGTCGGCACACGCCGTGAGGGTGGCCCCGGTTGTAACCACGTCGTCAACGAGCAGTATGTGCTTTCCCCTTATTCTTTCCTCGTTGGCTGTGCTGAATATGCCCGACACGTTTTCGATTCGCTGCTGCGGCGTGCGCATTGTCTGCGTGGGGTTGTCAACGATGCGCACCAAAAGCGTGCTGTCAACGGCAATGCCCGTAATTTCGCCTATTCCCACGGCGAGCATTATGCTTTGGTTGTAGCCCCTGCGACTTTCGCGTTCGCGGGCAAGCGGCACAGGCACAATCATGTCTATTCCGTCAAAAAATCCCTCGCTTTTCAGTTCCGTGGCAATGCGCTTGCCGAATTCCATGCCTATTTCGGGGCGGTGGTGGTACTTCAGTGCGAAAAGCATATTGCGCGTGTCTGTGCCACGGTTGTAGAAAATGTAGGAAGTCGCCTTTCCCAAGGGAAACCTGCCAATGAACAGCCGTTCCACAGGGTTGTTGCGGCGTGCGCCAAAGCGGGTGTAGGGCAGCGACACTGCGCAAGCCGTGCAAATTCCTCGCTCTCCCGCCGAAAGTCTGCGCCCGCAAATAGCGCAGCACTGCGGAAGGAGCATTGCCGTAACCGACTTGAGCGTTGCGGCAAGGCGTTGGCGCAAATTATGGTGGCAGTCCATCAGTCCGCCTCGTGTTCAAGGCATTCGCGGATGGCATCCGGCTCGAACCCGCGCCCGACAGCGAACCTCGCCAGCCGCTGGTATCTTTCGTAATCCCCAATTTGGGGCAGGGTGCGCGACTTTTGGCGCAGCAGCTGCGAGAGAATTTCCTTATAGTCCTCATCGGAAATTGCCTGTAAAGCCTCGTCAATATCCTCATCGGGCAGATGCTTCAGCCGGAGGCTCATGCGTATTTTTGTCTTGCCCCAATGGTTGAAAGTCCATTTGTCCTCTACAAACGCCCGGCAGTAGCGGCTGTCGTTGATGAACTTTTCAGCCCGGAGGGCGTTTACCACCTCATCGTGGTCTTCTGACGGAACTCCCCACGCCCTGAGCTTGCGTCGCAGGTCGTCCTCGCAATATTCTGTTTTTGCGCACGCTGTGGCAAGGCGTTCCAATGCCTGTTGCGCGTTAAGGGTTGTGCGTTGCTTCATTTGCCAATTGCTTTAATCATTCTTGGGTTTCCCTCCATGTCTTTGCGCACTTCAACACTGGCAAAGCCATACCGGCGGAACAGTTCCGCCGTTTTTTCGGGAAACCTGCGGTTTATCTCCACCATCACCGCGCCGCCGGGGGTGAGGGAACGGGCGGCGAGGTGCGCTATCGCATTGTAGAACACGAGCGGCCTGTCATCGTCCACAAAGAGTGCCGTTGCCGGTTCGTGGTCAAGCACATTGCGCTCCATTTCCTCCTTTTCGCTTTCGCACACATATGGCGGATTGCTTATTATAAGGTCGTATTTCCCTGTGGGTACAGTTGCAGGGTTCAGTACGTCTGCCTCCATGAAATTTATGTCCGCCCCGCATTGCGCGGCGTTCGATTTTGCCGTTTCAAGGGCGGAGCTGCTGATGTCAATGGCTGTAACGCGGGCGTTTTTCACGTTCAGCGCAAGAAAAATTGCAATGCAGCCGCTTCCTGTCCCTATGTCGAGAATTTCCGCCCCGGCTTTGCATTCCTTTGCCGCCCATTGTGCGAGCTCCAGGGTTTCGGGGCGGGGTATCAGCACGCTTTCGTCCACGTGCAGCGTCAGACTGCCGAACTGCGCCTTGCCGGTAACGTATTGCACAGGCTCGCCTTTTTCGAGACGGAGCAGCATTGAGTTGAAATCCCACGCCTCGTCAGCCGAAAATTGCCTAACTTTGTCTGCGTAAACATCGTTCATGCTTACTCCGAAAGCGTCTTCGAGCAGCGCACGCACAATGGCGCGTGCCTCGCCTTGGGGACAGACGGCGTTCAAACGCCTTACGGCTTCGGTGTATAGGCTGTTCATGCTGATGTAGTTTGAAGTTGTTTCACAAAGTTACGTTTTTGCCGGGAAATGAATAGGGAAACTGACGAAAAGTATATGCGCCGCTGCCTGCAACTGGCACGCTGCGGATTTTTTGGTGCGCCTCCCAACCCCATGGTGGGGGCTGTGGTGGTTCATGACGAGCGCATTATCGGCGAGGGCTATCACATTCGCTGCGGCGGTCCTCATGCCGAGGTCAACGCCATAAATTCCGTGAAGGATGAGGGACTTCTACGCGAAAGCACCGTGTATGTGAGCCTCGAACCTTGTTCGCATTACGGCAAAACGCCGCCGTGCGCCGACTTGCTCGTGAGCAAAAATGTGAGGCGTGTGGTTGTGGGCTGCATAGACCCCTTTGCGGAAGTGCAGGGCAGGGGAGTGGAAAAACTGCGTGCGGCAGGAATAGAAGTTACGGTGGGCGTGCTTGAGGGCGAGTGCCGCGAACTGAACCGCAGGTTCATTACTTTCCAAAGCAAAAAGCGTCCTTACGTTACGTTGAAGTGGGCGCAGAGCGCAAACGGCTACATAGCGGCAAAAGGCGGCGGGAGAACGTACATATCAACGGCGTTGACGCAGATGAACTCCCACAGGCTGAGAGCAATGAACCAGGCGATACTCGTTGGCAGAGGCACGGCGGAATGCGATGACCCCTCGCTGACAACCCGCTGCTGGGCGGGGGAGAACCCATTGCGAATAGTGCTTGACCGCCATGCTGTTTTGCCGTCGCGGCTTAGGCTTTTTAACGGCGAAACACCGACACTTGCCGTTACCGAAAGCGATTATACAGACACGAGAGCAAACACCGAAATTTTTCATCCCGATTATTCACAACTGGTAATCCCACAATTGCTCGCGGAGCTTTACAGGCGCGGCGTGCAGTCGCTACTTGTGGAGGGCGGCACAGAGACGCTGCAAAGTTTTATAGACTGCGGTTTGTGGGACGAGGCATTTGTGGAGCATGGTGAGGCGGCAATAGACGGCAGAGTGCCAGCTCCGCAAATGCCGCAAGGCACGGAGTGGCGGCGGGAAAGCTTTTTCGGCGGCAATTTTGCCGTGGCAAGGAACGTATAGCCTTTTCTGTGCTGCCTGCTCGTTGCCTGAAAAACTGCAAGAACGGCCAAAACAGTGTAAAATGCTTATTACCAAGATAATAACTTGTTTTGGAATGTCCGTTGTAAAGCTTTGTTTTTCAAATGTTTGCAACTGGCAAAAAAAGGTCTGATGTAGTTTAAATTATATCAGACATAATTTTTTCTATGTCCTATGTAGTTTTTCCTACATCAAATGTAATTTTCGGGGTGTATTGAAAATAGCATCGTTTTTGGTTTTGCGGAAATTATATAAACGGTGTATGTTGTTTTTTGATTGCATACGGTATATATGTAGGGGCGTATTGCATACGCCCTGTATGCCACCGCCCAAGCCACACCGCAAACCGCCGCCACAACATTACAAATCGGCGCACTTCAGGGCGTATGCCATACGCCCCTACAGCGGTGAAGTTTGTTGGTTGATTGGGTGTTGGGCGTTTGTGCGGCGTATTGCATACGCCCTGTATGCCACCGCATAAACCGCACCGCAAACCGCCGCACAACATTGCAAGTTGGTGCAATTCAGGGCGTATGCAATACGCCCCTACATAGGCACAAATTATTGATTAATTGATTATTGAAATTAATAAGGGCATATTGCCTGTGCTTCAATGGATAATCTCTTTCCAGAACGCGCTTATTTTGTTTTCGGAGACTTTGCCGGACGATTTTGGTTTGTCGCCGGCGTATTCCATATAGGTTGCCGGGGGTGCGGAACCGTCTTCCGCCGGTTGCGAATAGTATTCGTGGAGTTCTGCGGCAAGTCGGAAACCGCCGTTGCGGTAAACGTATTTCTTATATACGTATTCTGCGGCTGAACTGCGTGATTGCGAGAACACGCATTTGTATTTCGCGTTTTCGGTGGGGTTTTCTATTTCATCAAAAGTCTTTTCGTAAACAAATTTCCGCGCCTTGGCATCCCATACAAAGCAGTTGTAATATTCCACGCCCTGGTTGCCGTAAGAGCCGAAGTTTATCAGAAGGTCTTTGTTGCCGTCGAAGGTTACGTCACGCAGTGTGCAGTTTGGCTTGCGGCTTCCAGGGTTCACCATGTCGGTGTCGTTGGGGAACTTGTACTCCAAGGTCTGTATTTTCCTGTCTCCTTTTGTTATGGCAATGGTCATGGTGTTGTCGGAATGCGTCAGGATTTGGGCGGAAACGGTGTCGGTATCAGGAACGGTGGGGGCTTGTTTTGCGGAATCCAAATGGGTTTTGCTTGCCGTGCCGCTATTTTCCACAGTGTCAGGGCGCGGTTTGTTTTGTGTGCATCCGTTTGCGAGCATAAACGCCGCACAAACAAGGGAGATGGCAATGGCTTTCATCGTCTTAGGGTTTTGTTATGGCAAAGATAGCGGTTTTTCGTATGGAAACAAAATCCCCGCGTTTCTCAAACGAGATACGCGGGGAAATCGCAGAAATCCTGTATGTTTTGAGGATTATATTTACTTCTCGATGGAGAGCAGTTCCACTTTGAATATGAGTACGGAGAACGGTTTGATTTTGCCGCCGTTCTCTTGTGAGCCGTATGCAAGTTCCTGCGGGATGTAAATCTCCCAAGTTGAGCCTACGGGCATATTTGTCAGGGCTTCCGTCCATCCCTTAATGACGCGGTTGCACTCGAATGTGGCGGGTTTGTTGCGCTTGTACGAGCTGTCGAATTCTGTGCCGTCAATAAGTTTGCCTTCGTAGTTCACCTTAACCTTGTCTGTGGCTTTCGGTTTCGGGCCGTTGCCTTCTTTCAGCACCTTGTACTGGACCGTTGAGCCGGGAAGCAGTTTCACGCCTTCTTTCTTTGCGTTTTCGGCGAGGAACTTTTCACCCGCAATGCGGTTTTCGCCGTATTTCTGCTCCATAAGGCGGTTGCGGTAGAACTCCATCTGCTTGTTCACGATTGTCTTTGCGGAGTCGAGGGGGATTTTCACGCCTTCTTTTGTTATTCCGGCTACGAAACCTTTCTTGAACTCGCCCTCGTCAACAAACGACGCTTCCTCGCTGTCTGTGATTTGCTTGTTTATCGACGGGAGTATGCTTTCCAGCACCTGCTGACCTATCTGTATTCCGGCAGCGTATGCCTTGAGGCCTTTGTCCTTGGCTTTTGCCATCGCTTCGTCGAAGCCACGCATGAAATCAGCCATTCTCGTGGTGTCAACGCCGAGGCGCGACGCGAGGAAAGGCTTAAGTCCCTCGCTTTGTGCTAAGCCCATGTCATAACTGAAGTCGATAAGCGAAACGGTGTCAACCACAGCTTTCACGTCCTTGGCTTTCTTGCCCTTGGGAGTCTTTGCTTTTTCAACCTTTGCGGTCTTGACTTTCTTTGTAACCTTTGTCTGCGCCTGAACGCCGTTTGTGCAGAGAAAAGCTGCGCACGCGGCAACCAGCATTATACCAAACTTACGCATCGTTTCGGTTATTTTACGTCAACAAGTTCGAGTTTGAAGATAAGCGCGGAGAAAGGCTTGATGAGAGTGCCGACATCGCGTGTGCCGTAAGCCTGATCCTGCGGAACGTAAATCTCCCAGACGGAACCTGCGGGCATATGGGTGAGAGCCTGTGTCCAGCCGGGTATCATCTGGTTCACGTTTACCTCCACGGGCTTGCCGTTGTTGTTCTTGTATGAGCTGTCGAACACTTTTCCGTCTATCAGGCGGCCCTCATAGCTCACGTGGACGCGGGAAGTGTCGGCGGGGATTACGCCTTTGCCCTCCTTGATAACTTTATATAGTGTGCCGCCGGGAAGTTCCTTGACGCCGGCTGTCGCCTTCATCTTTGCGATGAATTCCTCTCCTGCCTTCTTGTTCGGGCCGAAGCTCTTTTCAAGCGTGGATGACTTGAGTTTGTCAACAAGACGGTTTGCGTTTTTGAAAGCTTCGTCATAGCTCATCACCATTCCCTTGCCGCGTGCGCCGGCCACGAAGCCCGCGATAAGGTTCTTGAGGCTGATGGATTTTGTGCTGTCCTCGCCGTAGATTTCATAGTTAAGTCCTTTGAGCATCTGCGTGCTGAGCTGCTGGCCTATCTGAATGCCGGCGTAGTATGCCGCTTTCTTTTTGTCCTCTCCTGCCTGTGCGCCGGCTTTAACGCCTTTGATGAAGTCGTCAAGGTATGCCGTGTCAACGCCGAGACGCTGCGAGAGATAGTCTTTCATGCCACGGGAGTTGGCGAGTCCCACTTCGTATGAAACGGAATCGACTTCGGTTTTAAGGTTTGCCTTGGGAGTGCCGCCGTTGTTGCACGAGCCAAGAAGCATCGCGGCTCCGGCAGCCATGATAATGATTTTTTTCATTTCTATTTTTGTTTTGCTATTGTTATTGTCGTATTAAATCAAAGCACCTCTATGAGTTCCACCTCGAATATCAGTGCCGCGTATGGGGGAATTGCACTTCCTGCGCCGTTTTCCCCGTATGCCAGGTTGTAGGGTATGAAGAATTTGTACACCGCGCCCTCCTTCATGAGCTGCACGCCCTCTGTCCAGCCCTTTATAACGCCGTTCAGGGGGAATGTCGCGGGTTCGCCGCGCTTCTTCGAGCTGTCGAACATCGTGCCGTCAATCAGCGTGCCCTCGTAGTGGCATTTCACATTGTCGGTGGCTTTTGGCGAGCGTCCTGTGCCCTCCTTCACAACCTGATACTGCAATCCGCTGGGAAGCACAACCACTCCCTCTTTTTTCGCGTTTTCGCTGAGGAAGTTTTCGCCGGCTTTTCTCGCCACCTCTCCGGCGGCTGCCTGTTCTGCCTTTTTCTCTGCGTCCCTGCGTTGCAGGTATTCTATCACCATTTGCTGTCCCTCTATCTCGTCAATGGCGAGCTTGCCGCCAGTGTAGATGTCCTTTACCGCCTGTGCGAAATCCTCGAGGTTCAGGTCTTCCCCGCAAAGGTCTTGCAGTTGTCTGCCGATGCCTAACCCCAGTGCATAACTAACTTTGTTCATATATCTGTTTTTGGAGCATACAGCCTCTTTCGGGCATCAATGCTCGATATTAATACGCAAATGTACTACTTTTATTCCATGTGAAGCAAAGGCGCGCCGAATTTTTAATATATCTTTGTATATGGTATAAAAATCAACGACATGAACAAGAAAAAGATAGTGGTTCTCACCGGCGCGGGGATGAGCGTGGAGAGCGGTTTCAGCACGTTCAGAGATTCGGGCGGGCTGTGGGAGAAATACCCGGTTGAGCAGGTTGCCACGCCCGAGGGCTGGGACGCCGACCCGAACCTTGTTACGGATTTCTACAACGGATTGCGCAGGCAGCTTGCCACGGCGCAGCCCAACGAGGGGCACAGACTTCTAGCGAGGCTCGAAAGCGATTACGAGGTTGTGGTGGTTACGCAAAACGTTGACAACCTGCACGAGCGTGCCGGCTCGTCAAAGGTGATACACCTTCACGGGGAGCTGACAAAGGTTACGTCGAGCCGCGACCCCGAGAACCCCGACTTCATCCGCACGCTCGGGGAGGGCGAGGCGGAAGTGCCCCACGGCGCAAAGGCTGCCGACGGTTCGCTGCTGCGCCCATACATTGTATGGTTTGGCGAAGCTGTTCCGAAAATGGACGAGGCTGTTGATGAGGCTCGCACAGCCGACATATTCATCGTGATAGGCACTTCGCTCAATGTTTATCCAGCCGCAGGGCTGATTAACTACGTGCCGCGCACGGTGCCGGTGTATGTGATTGACCCCAAGGCGGTGAGGATTTCAAATTCGCCCCGCATACGTTTTTACGAGACCACGGCAACGAGGGGCATGGAAAGGCTGTATGAAGAGCTGACGGCGAAGTGAGAATTGCGCCGAAAGGCGCGAAAAACCGCAAGTTGCTGTGTAACAACAATTTGCCAGTTTTTGAAGTGCCTTTGTAAGTTTTTGTTTCCCAGGGAGTTGCAAACGGCGAAAAAAGGTCTGATGTAGTT
>CAVCON010000041.1:4998-14910 GCA_963603805.1 Oscillospiraceae bacterium | reverse complement strand
CAACGACCCCCTGATTAACAGTCAGGTGCTCTAACCAACTGAGCTATTGAAGCAGTTCTGCCTGAAAAGCGATGCAAATTTACGGGATTTTTTTTAACCGCCAAAGTTTATGGCGAAAAAAATGTTGTTTTGCCGTTATTTTTTGTCTTTGCCGCCTGTTTGGGCTGTTTTGATGCGCGATTTGCGGCGTTGGCGGTTGAAGTTGCGGCAGCTTTGCCTTATGTCGAGCTTCATTGTGTATAGTGCCAGCAAAAGGTAGCACAGGGCCTGAACCCATAGCCCGATGTATTCAAAACTTACCTGCGACAGCCGTGCGCCCTCGTTTGTCATCCTCACGAATCCGTTTATCCCGAATGTGGAGGGGAACAGGTATGCCACGCCTTTCCAGAATGGCGGCACCGCGCTCCAGGGCCATGATATTCCGGAGATGAACAGCAGCACGAGCGAGGAGAAAAGTATGACCATCATGCTCGACTCGCGGGTTTTCACAAAGTGGGACACAACTATCGACATGAACGCCACGGCAAGCAAATAGGGCGTGAGGAACGCCGCAACGTCGCCGAAATGCGCAAGACGGTTGAAGTGGAAGAGCATCGGCGTTATGCCGAGCACGTAAAAGGCGTTGGCTATATGTATGGGTATGTAGCACAGGGCGCGTCCCGTTACAATTTCAAACGTTCCTCCGGCGTGGCTCGCTATTGGGCGGAAAAGGCGGAATCTGTTCTTCTCGCGCAGAGTCCCGGCGTTTATGCCCACGCCGAGCAGCATTGTCTGCTGGAGTATCATCATCAGCACGGCGGGCAGCAGGTATGACGCCACGCCGGTTGTTGGGTTGAAGAGGTTCACCTCCTCATATTTCAGCGGCGCGGCGGTTAGCGCGTCCTGACGGTCGGTTGTGTTTCCGGCTTGCCTTATCTTTATGTCGGCGTTCATCTTTAGCGACACGTCGGTGTTGGCTATCGAGAACTGGCGGAAGTAAAGCAGTGTGCTTGCATCGCTGAAGGCGTAGATGTATGCCTGTCTGCCTGTGTTTATGTTTTTGCTGAAATCGGAGGGGATGCGCACAATTCCGTAAACCTTGCCCCGCCTCATGAGTTCCTGCGCGGATTTCAGGTCGGCGGGCATCTGCGTTACGTTGGTGTATTGCGACGCGTCGAGGCTGCGCGTGTATTGTCGCGAGAGGCTTGAGTTGCTTTCATCGACAACGGCTATGGGGATGTCGCGCACAATCTCGTTGTTGTATATAAAGGAATAAAGCAGCGGATAGCCCAATGGCACGAGAACCATGAACACCAGCACCGCCTCGTCGCGGAACGCCGTGTTGAGTTCGTGTATCCAGACAAACGCGGTCTCGGACACCGTGCGCCAGAACCTTTTCGCTATTTTTCGCAGGATGCTCATATCATGGTTCGTATTTGTATGTCAGCAGCACGCCTTTTAGCCTGTACATCACAGTGAGCGGCAGCAGCACGAAGAATAGCAGGAAGAGAATGTGGTCGAGGCAGTAGAAAGCCGGGTATCCGTTCAACGCCCGGCACGCGTATATCTGGAAATAATGCCTTAGCGGAAAGCACAGCGACAGGGCTTTGAGCGACGGCTGCATGCTTGTTACGGGGAAAGTGAAGCCCGACATGGATATGCTTACAATTGCCCACAGCGATGCGAGCGACATTGCGAAACGGAACTGGGGTATCAGCCCGATGAGGAAAACGCCGAAGCCTTGCGAGGCGAGTATGAAAAGGTATGTCATGGCAAGCATCGTGGGAATGCCGCAGTGGCACGGATATTTCATGACCCCGAACATGAGGAAGTTGTAGAATGTGCCGAGAACGAAGAATATCATGGTTTGCGGCAGAAGCTTTCCCATTATTGCCTTGAATATGGAATTGTCGGCGAGAAATATCCATTGCCGTGCCGTGCCGTCTTTAAGTTCCACGCCAATTGAGTAAACGGTTGTGAGGAATATGAAAATCATCAGCGCGGCAGGCACAAGAACGTTGTTGAGATAGATGGAATAGTTCACCCAAGGGTTGCCGACCAAATGTTTCTCCACCACAATCGGTTGCAGAAAGGCGTTGGTGTGCTGCTCGTCCAATCCCTTTGCGCGGAGTGTGGAGCGTGTCGCCGCGCCTCCCGTAAGTTCGCTCATGGTTTTGAAGTCCTGGAAAGCAAGTGAGGCAGCCGTGAAGTAGGCGTAGTTGCAATAATACGAAACTGTGGGCTGGCGTTGCGCCTGAAGGTTCTTGGAGAAGTTTTCGGGAATAAGAAAAGCCCCGTAAATCTTTCCGCGCTGCATCATGTCGCGCATTTCGGAAAAGCTTTGGCAATGCGCGATTACCTTTGTGTGCTGGAACGCCTCGATGTTCCTTGTGAGCGAGCGCGATGTCGTTGTGTTGTCAAGGTCAACAATTGCCACAGGCAGCTCTGTGGGAACTCCGCGCCCCATGAGCGTCAGAAAGAACACGAAGCACGCTATGGGCGCGGCAATCATGCAGAACACGTACAACGGACTTGAGAAAATCCGCCTTGCCTCCCTTTGCGACACTTTCAGTGTGGTCTTTACCCTGCTTGCGAACCCTGCCATTTTTCTGCGGCTTTAGCAATTCGGAACAATGCAGCCTTGCGGCGTCAGTGCTTTATGGGGAAAATTACCGACATCCCCGGACGGAGGCCGTTTGCGCCGTCAACGGGGCGTGCCTTTATCTGGAAAGTTTTCATGTCGTAGGAGCCGGTGGTTTTTGTGGCTTTCCACGCCGCATAGCTCCCGACATCCTTCATGTAGTAAGTGCGCAGGGTCATTTCCTTTCCGCCGAGCGCGGGGACGGTTGCCGTGAAGGTTTTTCCGTTGCCGAAATCTTTCAGCAGGTCTTCGCGCACATTGAACGAAACCCACATTTTGCCCATAATGGATATGTTCATAATAGGCGCACCAGAGCCTACGAGTTCTCCGGCCTTGGGGAAAATCTCGGTTACTTCGCCGTCGGCTTGCGCGGTGAGTACGGTTTCGTTAATGTATGACTTAACCTCGTTGATAGCCCCTTTGGCGCGGTTCACGAGGGCTTCGGCCGCCGCCTTGTCTTCGCGGCGTGCGCCGTTCACCGCCATGTCGTATTGCGAGCGGGCTGCTTTCTCGGTGGCTATTGCGGCATCGCGCTGGGCTGTGGCCTCATCGAATTTTTGCGCCGCCACAACCCCTTGCTCGTAGAGGTTCTTTATTCTGGTATATGTCTTTTGGGCAATTTCCACTCCGGCTTTCGCCTTTTGCCACATACTGTACGCGCCTTGTATCTGTTCCTTGCGTGCGCCGTTGCGTGCCTCGTCGCTTTGCGCCTGTGCCGCCGCTTCGGCTGCCTGTGCCTGTTGCAGCTTGGCCTCCACGTCGGGCGCGTCGAGGATTACGAGCGTGTCGCCAGCGTGAACGGTGTCGCCCTCCTCAACAAGAAACCTCACAATTCTTGAAGGCACTTTGCTCGAAACGCGGTATTCCTCAACGTCCGCCTGTCCCTCTATGTATTCGGTTGAAGGTTGCAGCAGGATAATGCCCATTACAGCCGTGGCAATTATCACGGCGGTGAAAATCAACAGTCCTATTGAGAGGTTCTTCCTCTCTTTTGTCATCTTAGCCATAGCCTTAATTTTTTCTTATTCCAACGTTCCCAGTGATTTCTTGAGGTAAACCTGCGCGAGGCGTGCGTTTATTTCCGCGTCAATCACCTCGCTGTGGGCCGACACCCAGGCTGTTTGTGCGGCAAGAAGGTCGCTTGTGGGAATCACTCCCTCCTTGAAGCCGATGTTTGCGGTCTTCATGTTCTCGTCCGCGCTGTCGCAGTTCTTGCGGGCGCGTGCCAGCACTTTCTCCGCCTCTCTCACGCGGAACGACTGCTGGTTCACTTGCAACTCTATCTTCTCCTTTGCCTCCTCAAGCTCGTATTTTGCGATAACCGCGTCAGCCTTTGCGGCGCGTATCTTGTATTTGTTCTCGCCCCACTCAAAAAGCGGTGCGCTTACCATTACGCCAACATTGAACATCCCTTTGAACTTGTTTTCAAAGCCGTTGTAAACCGACGGGTTGGTGAGCAGGTAGTTCCCTGTGAGAGCCACTTGCGGAAGAAACTCGGAGCGGGCTATCTGCACTTTTCTGTCATACAGCTTGGTGGCAAGTTCGAGGCTCCGCAGTTCGGGGCGGTTAACGTATGCCTGGCTTATGTCGAACGATGTGCCGCCCTTTGCCGGGGCAAGCTGTTCCCTGTTCTCGTCCTCAAGGGTGAAGCTGCTTTCAAGTGGCATACCGCAAAGCTGGCACAGTACCATGCGCGAGAGCGTAAGCCCGTCGTCCACCTTTGTGAGCGTCATTTCCGCCTCGTTAAGCTTTACGCTCACCGTCAGTCCGTTGGCTTTTGTCGCCACGCCCTCCTTAATCATCTTCTGCATATCGCTGTCGAGATGCTTCAGCAGGTTCACGTAGCTTTCGGCGAGCTTCTTTTTGTTCACCAGCGAAACCACGCGCCAGTATGCCTCGTCAACCTCCAGCACAACCTCCTGCGCCCCACTGCGGTGCTTCTCCTCGGCAATCTGCTTGGCATAGTTTGTTATGTCGTTGTAGGCGCGGATTTTCCCGCCCATATATATGGGTTGCGTAAGGGTGAGTGCGCCGGCGAACATATTGCGCGTGTCGGTCTCAAAGCCTTTGTTTATCCTGTGCCCCACGTCCGAAATCTCGGCAATCACATTGTTGCCGAACTGTGTCAGCTTGTCGGCAAGTTCGGGGTGGTATTGCTCCACAATCTGCGCCATCGAGCCGAGAGGCTGTGATATTGACGAACCGAGATTGTTGAGCCTGTTGCGCGTGGAATTGTCAAGCAGGTGCGTCTCGCGGCTGTTGCGGAAATATGCTGCGGTGGCCTTGAGTTTGGGCAGGTAGTTGGTTTTTGCGGCCTTGTTTGTGTATTCGGCCTTTTCGATTTCCTTTTCGCCAATCAGCAGCCGTTTGTTGTTGGCAAGGGCCATGGAGCGGCAGCTGTCGAGCGAGAGTGTGTTCTGCCCCTGCATGGAGGTGCTGAAAATGAAGGCGAATAGGATAAAAACGATTCTTTTCATACGCGTTTACCGTTTTATTGGCCCGTTCGGGTTTGATTATAACGGCTGCATATTACAGCCTGTTTCCAACTGCAAAATTACCGCATTACATTTTCCGCGCAAAATTTTATGCAGGGTATTGGTGTGCAAAAATGCCGCTAAATTATGCAGATATTACCTGTGGCGCAAGTTCATGCCCTCAAAAACGTATTTTTCCACCATTCGGGGCGGATTTTTGCATACGAAGAGGCACACGCCAGCACACAAGACGTATGCAAAACGCAACACAAACACGCAATAATATTAACCGACAAATTGCGCCGCCGTACAAACATACACCACGCAATAAGTGAAAGAATTTCGCCTCCGTAGGGGCGTATTGCATACGCCCAGAATTGTGCCGCTTTGCAATGTTATGGCTGCGGTTTGCGGTGTTTGCAGTTGAGGGCAAGTGGTGGTTTATGCGGTGGCGTACAGGGCGTATGCCATACGCCCCTACAATTTCCGCAAAACCAATACCGCTAAAATTACATTTGATGTAGGAAAAACTATGTCCTATGTAGAAAAAATTATATCAGACATAATTTAAATTACATCGGACATAATTTTCGCCTTTCCAAGTGTCTGGATTACAATATCTTACAAAGTGTTGCGAAAAATACGTAAAAAGCTGGGAAACAACGGTTTGTCAATTTCCCTCCTCCCGCGCTTTTGCGTTACGCACGCTTTTCCCCGAGACGGCGGCACAGCTTGCCTCCCGCGAGGCAGTATATGCCTATTATTATGAACGGCACGCTGAGGATTTGCCCCATGTCGAAGAGCATTCCCTGCTCGAATGTTTCCTGCACGTCCTTTACGTATTCCACGAGGAAGCGGAAAACGAAAACGGAAGTGAGGCACCAGCCGAAGAAGAACCCTGTGCCGACCTTTTTCTCGTTGAAGCGGTATATTGCCAGCCCTATGAAGAAAATTATGATGTATGCAAGCGATTCGTAAAGCTGTCCGGGATGCCGCGCAAAGGAGTCGCCGTTGGCGGCGAAGATGAAGCCCCACGGCAGGTCGGTGGCCTTGCCCACTATTTCGGAGTTGAACAGGTTGCCGAGGCGTATGAAGCACGCCGTGAGCGGGGCGCATATTCCCATGTTGTCGAGAACGCGCATGGTGTTTACACCTGTTTTCTTTACGTAGAGGTAGAGCGCGACGAGCATTCCTATCACGCCGCCGTGCGACGAAAGCCCTGCATATCCTGTGCATCTCCAGCCGTCCACGGTCTTTTGTATGGGGAAAATCATCTCCACGGGGTGCGAAAGGAAGTAGCCCGGCTCGTAGAAAAGGCAGTGACCGAGCCTTGCGCCTATTATCACGCCGAAGAATATGTGGAAAAACAGCGGGTCGAACTTGTCGTCGGGAATATGCTGGCGTGCGTAGAGTTTCTGCATTACGACGTAGCCCAGCAGAAGTCCCATGCACCAGCACAGGGCGTACCACCTAACCTCGTGCGAGAATATGGTGAACGCCACCGGGTTGGGGTTCCAGTATATGAATTGCGGAATGAGTGCGGAGAGTGTCATGGCTTACACGTTGAAGCGGAAGTGCATTATGTCGCCGTCCTGCACCTCGTAGTCCTTGCCCTCGATGTTGAGTTTCCCGGCTTCGCGCACGGCCGCCTCGCTGCCGTATTTGATGTAGTCGTCATACTTTATGACCTCGGCGCGAATGAAGCCCTTTTCGAAATCGGTGTGTATAACTCCGGCGCATTGCGGTGCTTTCCAGCCCTTGTGGTATGTCCATGCCTTCACCTCCATTTCGCCGGCGGTGATGAACGTCTGGAGGTTCAGAATGTGGTATGCCGACTGTATAAGGCGGTTGCAGCCCGACTCCTCAAGCCCTGCGGCGGCGAGGAATTCCTTGCGGTCCTCCGCACTGTCAAGCTCGGCTATGTCGGCCTCTGTGCGTGCCGCCACAACGAGCAGCTCCGCCCCCTCGTCGGCGATTGCCTCGCGCACGGCGTCAACGTGTTTGTTGCCGCTTACAGCCGAGCCTTCGTCAACGTTGCACACGTAAATCACCGGCTTTGCCGTGAGCAGGAACAGGTCGTGCGCCGCCTGTATCTCCTCCCTTTTCTCGAATTTCACGGTGCGTGCCGACTTCCCCTCCGATAGGGCTGCGTGGTATGCCTTCAGCACGGCGTATTCGGTTTGCGCCTGCTGGTCGCCGCCGACCTTTGCCATTTTCTCAACTTTCTTCAGGTGCTGCTCCACGCTTTCAAGGTCCTTGAGCTGAAGCTCGGTGTCTATCACCTCCTTGTCCCTCACAGGGTCAACGCTTCCGTCAACGTGCACCACGTTTCCGTCGTCAAAGCAGCGTAGCACGTGTATTATTGCGTCGGTCTGGCGTATGTTTCCGAGAAACTGGTTTCCCAGCCCCTCGCCCTTGCTTGCGCCTTTCACTATGCCCGCAATGTCAACAATCTCCACCGTGGCGGGGACAATTCTTCCCGGATGCACTATTTCGGCAAGGCGGTTGAGGCGTTCGTCGGGCACTGTTATCACTCCCACGTTGGGCTCTATGGTGCAAAAGGGAAAGTTTGCAGCTTGCGCCTTTGCGCTGCTAAGGCAGTTGAACAGGGTTGATTTGCCCACGTTGGGCAGTCCCACTATTCCGCATTGTAATCCCATATCTCTGTATTCGTTTTAGTTCTGAATGCAAAGGTAGCCAAATTCGCGCAAACAAAGGCGGTTTTGGCAAAGTCTGGCACGGCAGGGTAAAAAATTACAAATAGGTGCGGTGTTTCCCCAATTCTTATTATTTTTGTGCTGAAATGAAGGTAAGCGGAATAGTTTTGGCTTTGCTGCTGCTTGTCTCCGCCAGTGGGGCGTCGGCGCAGAACAAAAAGGAGGGCATAGACAGCGTGCCGCCCCTGCCTTTGTATGTGCAGGTGGGCAAGACCCTGTATAAGGGCGACAGCATTCCCGACATCGTAACACCGCCGGCCTACATCTATCCGCCCATGACTTTCCGCAACCAAAAGGAGAGGATGGCCTACAACCGCCTTGTGGCAAATGTTAAAAGGATTCTGCCATACGCAAAACTCGCAAGGGAGACGCTTATGGAAACCTATGACTTCATAGAGACCCTGCCTTCCGAACAGGAACGCAAGGCGCACATACAGCTTGTGGAGGACGGCATAAAGGAACAGTACAAGCCCATTGTGAAACGCATGAGCAAGTCGCAGGGCAAGCTTCTCATAAAACTTATATACCGGGAATGCGACCAGTCGTCATACGAACTTATCCAGGCGTTCCTCGGTTCGTTCAAGGCGGCGTATTACCAGTTTTTCGCGGGGCTTTTCGGCAGCAGCCTTAAAAAGGGCTACGACCCCGAGGGCGATGACAAATACACCGAAAGGGTGGTGCGCCTTGTGGAGAGCGGACAGCTTTAATGCCGCCGCGCAGTTGTGCCGACTGGCATCGCGGGTTATTTTCCGAGTTCCCTTTCTATTTCGTTGAATTTTGCCATTACGGCGGTGATGTCCGCTTTCTGCACCTTTGACTCGTGGTTGTCGATGGCGTTGCAGGCGGCGAGCGCGGAACTTTCGCCGAGAACCATGAACACGGGTTCCATTCTTATCGAGCCGTATGCTATGTGGGAGGCGGAGAGGCACACCGGCACAATAACATTGTCGGCTTCCTCGGGTTTTGGGGTTATTGCGCCATATCCCACAGGGTACGGACCGGGTACGTACATCTCGACATTTCCCTCGTTTTTCACCCTGCCGTTCACTACAAAGCGTCCGCTGTTGTGCGAGTCCATTGTGTATGCCGCCCAGCCTACGGTCTGCGGTGCGGTTTCAATTCCCTGGCAGTGGTATTGGGTCATTATGAGCTGCCCTTTCATTCTCCGCGTCTCGCGAATGTAGAGCTGTGGGGTGAAGTGTCCGCTTTCAAGGTATTCGTCCTTGGGCAGCCCCCATTTGAGCATTTCGTTGCGTATTTTTTCGGGAATGCGGCTGTCGTGTCCCACGAAGTAGAGCATTCCGAGCGTGTAGTCGCGGTGGGCTTTGGCGATGCTGTCGCGCTTGGCGTAGGAAGCCTCGGGATATTCCCAGTTTGCGCCTATCATGTCGGTGGAGAAGCCGCCACGGTTGTTGATGTCGGTTTTGTGGTTGGGCATCCTGTCCCATGCGAAAACGTCGTTAAGGCTTCCCCATTCATAACCTTCGTGCATACGCAGCATAAGTTCGTAATGGGATGGGTCGTAGTTGTCGGGCTTGGGAATGTCGATGCGGTTTGCTGGGTCTTCGGTCAGTGCAATGCGGTAGTTGTAGGCCTGAACGTGGTTGTCGCCGCTGCCCTGTATGCCCATTTTCCCTTCGGAAATGCCCCACAGAAGTCCGCTCTCGGGTTTGCCTTTTTCCTTGTAGGGGTCAATGTCCGGACCGAACTGATGGTTGATTGCTATCTGCACGCCGTTGTAAGTTTCGTTGTATTGCGAGTTGGGCTCACGCCCCACGGTGTATGATATTCCCGCCTTAGCCATGAGGTCGCCCTCGTATGAACAGTCTATGAACACCTTTGCCGAAACGATTTTGTGGAGCTTTGCCGAGGGGTTGAGCGAGTTTTCAAGCACAATGCTCTTGATTGTCGCTCCGCTCTTTGTGCAGTCTATTATTCTGTAGTTGCGCAGTATGGGCATGGCGGTTTCCTTGGCGTATTCGTCGTAAACGCCGAGCGCAACCTTAGGCTCGAATTTGAAAACAGGCTGGTCGCTGCCGTATGCCTTGCCCACGCGGCGGTAGAAGTCGAGCGCGTAGCCGCGAATTATGTCAAGGTGTCC
>CAVCON010000041.1:0-4988 GCA_963603805.1 Oscillospiraceae bacterium | reverse complement strand
GATGTCGGTGAACCCCAGCCCGCCTGTCGTCATGCCGCCGATTCTTCCCGACTGCTCTACAAGTACTACGCTTTTGCCTTGCTTCAGTGCGGTGTATGCGGCAATCACTCCGCCCGACGTGGCTCCGTAAACGCAGATGTCGGCGTTGATGTTGCGGAGCTTGAGGTTTGTTTTTTGCGCCCCCGCAGCAATACATACGGCGAGGGAGAGAATGATTGTGAGAATTGTCGGCTTTTTCATGATAGTGTGGGTTGGATGTTTGAGGTTGTATATGGGTTATCGGTTATTTTCCCGAAACTTTTGCAGTCTGCGGGTTGAGAATGTTGTGCGCCCCTATTAGGAAAGCTTTTGCCGTCCCGAATTTCAGGTTCATGTCAAGGCGCACCGGCAGGTGGTTTTTGTCGTCGGTTATGTAGAACTTCACGAGTTCCACATCCTTTCCCGTGTCTTCGTCTTGCTCAATGTACGAGAACACGAGCGTGCGGTATTTTGTCGAGGTGTGTTCAACTTGGAACGTGGAACGCCCTTGGAACACTAATTTTTCGTTGTGAATGTCTCCCGCGTCGGTCATCTGGAAATTGTAGGTGAAGCCTTTCTTCACGTTGTCGAGGTTCATGCAGCGGGCACGGAGCATTATGCTGAGCATATCATATATGCAGTTTGCCCTGCTTGCGCTTTTTTCCCTAATCTCGCCCTTGCGGTTGCGGTGGCGCATTTTCGCGTAACTCCGTCCGTCCTTATAGGAGTACCATACTTCATCTGTGCGGTAGCGGTCGCCTTCCTTGGCGCGCTTTGTATAATATAGCGGAACGAGATCCTGCGTTACGTAGCTTTTCAGCGTGTCGCGCATCACGAAGTATTTGTCGGCCTTTGAGGATGTGCGTGTGATTAGGCTTGCGCGGTATGCGTCCTTGCCCTGATATGATGTGGAACTTGTGGTAAGCGATGCGTTGCCCACCTTGAACCAAACGAATTTCCAGTTGAAGTACATATCGTACATCAGCGTCTCGCCGCTTTTGAACGCAGTGTTTTTTATCGGGCACTGCGCCGTGGACGAAATCCACGCGAGGCAGATTGTGAGAATCAGCAGAATGTTCCTTTTCATCTCTTGTTGCGTTGTTTTTTCTGTTCCTCTTTCTGTTTTTTGAGCAGTCTGTCGGCGTTGCGGTGCTGTATTTCGCGCTTTTTCTCCGCCCTTTGCTTGGTTATCTCCTTGGGCTTTTGTTTTTCGAGCGGCGTTGAGCGCACGTTCCACTCCTGCTCGCTGTCCCAGCTTGCCTTCAGCTCTATTTCCGTGGGGAAGTAATACACCGGCTCGGGCTGTAGTTGCTCCGCAAACAGTCCTGTGTCCCATTTGCCGTTGCCGTTTTGGTCAACAAACATTCTCAGGTAGTATTTCCCGGGAGTTATGTAGTAGAAGTCGGCGTGGTCGCCGTCGGCTTTCACGGTGCGGTATGGCTTGTCGCCTTTCAGCAGCTGCACGTATGCCTGTCCGTTGTCGTAGTTGCTGAGCGTAACGAAAAGCGATGCGTAAGCTTCTGCGGCGGGAACGCTGAAACTCATTTCCATCTTTATGTTGTTGTTGCCGTATATGCTTGTGAAAGCGGCGGAGTCTATTTGCAGTTTGTATTTCTGTCCGTTGCGCCATTCGCCGAATACGGTGTAGGAAAGCAGGTTCGCGCTGTCGCGGGAAATGATGAACGGACGCTCCTCCCAAAGGGTGTCAACTTCGAGCGCGAGGTGTATTCGTGAGGTGTCAATCTTTGTCAGCGGTTCGTTAAGCAGGAACGTGATGTTCTCGTTCGGGGCAAGATTGTTCATGGCGTTGTACCTCATGCGTATCCATTGCCTCGGCTGCCGTTCGTTGAACTTTTTGCCGCGTTTTTCGGAGCGTTCCTTTCGCTTTGTCCACTGCTCCATTTTGTCGTTAAAGTCTTTGGCTATTTTTGCGTATGATGTGCGCGAAATCAGTTCAAGCGTGTCGCTGCGCATCTCGTCAACGCCGGTGGAATCGTTGGTGTCGGGATAGGTCAGCTCCAGTTCCAGCGTGTCTTTCTTTACGAGTGCGGTGTCTTTCAGCCAGTATGTAATGGTGTCGTTGCCCGCGCTGTTTTGAATCAGAAAGGCGTTGTCGGCATTGAAGTTGATGCCCTTTATCTTTGGCAGCTCCGCCGTTGGCGCAGTGAAGTAAAGGCTGAACGAGTAGGGCGACTTGCGCTCGCTTTTCAGCAGGTGGTGCACGGTCTGTGTCTCCTTGAACGAGCGCAGCACTATGTCATCGGGCATGAAGCGCGTGTAGTTCACTGTCTTTATGGTGTCAATCCTCACGGAGTCAATCCAAACGGTGTCCTGCCGTGTTGCCGGCGCGAATGTCGGCACTATGATGTCTTTTGTAAAGGCTATGTCCTCGCTTTTCTGGTGAAACTCAAAATCGCTTTCTGCATCGTTGAGCGCGTAGATGCGGTATTTCCCCGGCGCAACGCCCTTTATCACGAATTGTCCCGAGCCGTCGGTGCGCCCAATCTTTTCGAGCGGGCTTTTTACAAACGCGCTGTCGTTAAGGTTTGAGTGAAGTCCCACGAGTATGCCTTTCACCGGCTCGAGGTTCTGCGCGTCCAATACCTTGCCCGAGACTTCGAGCGTGTCGATTGTCTCGCCGGTTGAAAACACATAGGCATAGCTTCCCATGGGGTTTCCCTCGTTGTTGTCCTGTATGGCGTCGGAAAAGTCTATGGTGTATGTGGTGTTGGGGATTAGCGAATCTTTCAGCTCCACAAAGATTTTCTTTCCCGAGGCGCGTATTTCGGGCTGGTCAATCTGCGGCGGGGAGATAACCACCTTTTCTGCGGCGTTGTTTAGCTTGATGTATTCGCTGAAAAACAGGGTTATCTTCTGCTGCTTGTTGTTCAGGGTGTATTCCTTCGGCGACGCGCCCACCACGCTTGGCGGAGTTTCGTCATACGGTCCTCCGTCGGGTCTCCCTGGGTTGGCGCACGAAAAAGCCAAAGCCGATGCCAGCGCCAGTGTTACGTTTGTGAGCAGTTTTCGGATTGTCATTTATATATGGGTTTCCGTTACTGTTTGTTGAGCGTCAGTATTTCATCGATTATCTTGCGCGAGTTGCTCAGGCGCGGCACCTTGTGCTGCCCTCCGAGCTTGCCCTTGCTTGCGAGCCATTCGTTGAAAAGTCCGGGCTTTGCCTCGGTTATTTCGAGCTGTTGCAATGTTACGTTGTTGGAGCGTTTTGCCTCGTAGTCGGAATTTATTCTTTGTAACGCCTTGTCAAGCTTTTCGGCAAACACGGCAATGTTTTCCGGGCGTTTCGCAAATTCGATGACCCATTGGTGGCGGCATTTTCCGTGGATGTCCATGAACACGGGCGCGGCGGTGTATTCGGCAACCTGTGCGCCTGTTTCGCGGCAGGCTTCGGCAAGTCCTTTTTCGGCGTTGTCAACCATCAGTTCCTCGCCAAAGGCGTTTATGAAGCTCTTTGTCCTTCCGCTTATTATGAACTTGTACGGATTTTTCGAGGTGAACTTCACCGTGTCGCCAATTTGGTATCTCCACAGTCCGCACGAGGTTGAAATCACGATGGCGTAGTTCTTTCCAATCTCCACGTCCCATAGCGGCACGACTTTCGCGCCGGGATTTCCCACTTCTTCAAGAGGTATGAACTCGTAGAACACGTCATAGTCGATCATCAGCAGCATTGCGGGGTCGGTGGGGTCGTCCTGAAGCCCGAAGAACCCCTCGCTGGCGTTGTAGGTCTCCATGTAGTGCATCTTCGGACTGGTTATGATTTGGCGGTAGCGTTCGCGATAGGGGGTGAAAGCCACTCCGCCGTGGAAGAACACCTCAAGGTTTGGCCAAACCTCGTTTATGTGGCTCTTGCCCGAGATTTCGAGCACGCGGTCGAGCACCGAGAGCATCCACGACGGTACGCCGCTTATGTTGGTAACGTTCTTGTTAATTGCCTCGTGGGCTATGCGGTCGCGCTTGGTCATGAAGTCGGAAAGGAGTGCCGTCTGCTTTTTCGGAACCCTTATCATGTTGACCAGAGGGTTGATGTTTTCTATAAGTATTGCCGAAAGGTCGCCCACAAGGCTGCCCGGCAGATTGCAGTTTGGCGCGTGGCTTCCGCCCAAAATCAGTGCGCGTCCGTCGAAAATGCGGCTTTCGGGGTTGTTGCGCAGGTACAGTGCCACCGCATCGCGCCCGCCGGCATAGTGTATGCGGTCAAGCCCCTCGCGGCTCACGGGGATGAACTTGCTCTTGTCGTTTGTTGTGCCCGAGGATTTGGCATACCATTTCACGTTCCCTTTCCAAAGCACGTCTTTCTCGCCGTGGCGCATACGGTCGATGTATCCTTTCGCCTCCTCGTATGTGCCCACAGGCACTTGTGCGGCAAAGTCCTCGTATGTGCTTATGCTGCCGTAGCCGTGTGTATTGCCCCATTCGCTTTGGGCGGCTTGCGAAACGAGGCGTTGCAGCACGCCGCGCTGTATCTCTTCCGTTTCCGTGGCGTATCTCGCTATCTGGCGCACACGCGGCACGAAAAACGGTCTTGCTATGCTTGTTAAACTCATATTTATAAGCTTGTGTAGAATGCAATGGGCATTCAATGCGCAAATTTACTTGAAAGTTTCAACATTGCGGACGTTTGCCCCTTAGCTTTATGAAAAATTACCACGGTTCGGGACAGTAAACCGTGAAAGACAGGGTTGACCGATGCCCTTCATGGCAATCCGTGGGGAGGCTTGCCGCCAAAGAAGCTGCAATAACGCCCCAATTTGCATAAAGTGCTGGTTTACAGAACAATATCCAGACAATAGCTGTTTGCTATAAGACTTTGTTTTTCAGGTGTTTGCAACCAGCGAAAAAAGGTCTGATGTAGTTTAAATTATATCAGATATAATTTTTTCTACGTCCTATGTAGAAGCTGTTTTGAAATGGCTCGGTTGTAATTTAGTATGCCAATCAGTTGGTCA
>CAVCON010000040.1:1847-14987 GCA_963603805.1 Oscillospiraceae bacterium | reverse complement strand
GGCGTATGCAATACGCCCCTACATATATACCGTTGCAATCAATAAACAACGTACACCGTTCATATAATTCACGCAAAGCCAAAACCGGCAACTTATTTCCAAACACCCCAAAAACTACATTTGATATAGGAAAAACTACATAGGACATAGAAAAAATTATATCAGACATAATTCAAACTACATCAGACCTTTTTTCGCCGCCTTGCAACGTTCTGGAAACCAAAAGCTTACAAAACTCTCCAACTTATACATAAACGCGTAGTTTTCAACACCTTGCCAAAACACACCCATGAACACAAAAAATCCGCAGCAAAGACTTTTGCCATTTGCTGCGGACTTTTGCGGAAAGAGGGGGATTCGAACCCCCGAAACGCTTTGGGCGTTTACACGCTTTCCAGGCGTGCCTCTTCAACCACTCGAGCATCTTTCCTTGATTGCGGTTGAAATTTGCGGTTCTTCACGAAACCGGGCGCAAAGTTAAGATTTTATTTTGAAACTTCACATTCCCGCACGCGGAAAAACTCATTTCCACGCTTTGGGGAACAGTTTTTTTGCGGTTTCGCTTGTTATTTCACACACTTCGTCAACGGTCATTCCGTATGTTTCGGCAAGTTTTGCGGCTATATACGGCACGAACGCGCTCTCGTTGCGCTTGCCGCGCATGGGAACGGGAGCCATGTAGGGACAGTCGGTTTCGAGCACAATCCTCTCTATAGGCACAACGCTTTTAAGCACTTCGGCAAGCGTGGAACGCTTGAACGTTACAATCCCGCCTATTCCCAACGCAAAACCAGGGAACTCGAGAAACCTCCGTGCCTCATCCTCCGTACCCGAAAAGCAATGGAACACGCCTGTCATCCGCTTTCCGCCGCATTCATCAAGCACCGCGAGCAAATCGTCTATGGAATCGCGTGAATGTATCATGAGCGGCAGTGAAAAGCGTGCCGCCCACTCCGCCTGACGGCGGAAAGCGTCAATCTGCTCTTTCCTGTTCTCGCTCTGGAAATGGTAGTCGATGCCAACCTCTCCCACCGCGATGAAAGGGTTCGGCTTTTCGAGCATTCGTTCCATACTGTCAAGAACGCCGGCATAGCCTTCGTTCACCTCTTCTGGGTGAAGCCCTATCATGGGATGGCAAAAACCCGGATATTTGCCGCATAGGGCAAGAACGGGGTCAAGCGTGGCGGCATTCTCGTTGGGCAGGAAGATTTTCTCCGCCCCTGCCTGCCTGGCGCGTTCCACCACCGCATCGATGTCGGCGGCGAACTCCGCACCATATATATGTGAATGGGTGTCTATGAACGTCATTGGCTGTTATATTTTGCGCCCCACGAGGGAGGACACGAAGTTCCACACCTCGCGCTTGCGCTCCGCGCTAACGTTTATCGTGTCGAAAATCTTGCGGCTCTCCTCGAAATACGAGTTTATGGCATCCTGCGTAATGCGGTCAACGCCGAGTTTGTTGTATATCGCCGTTACGGCAGCCACTTTCTCGTCCCTGTTGAAAGTCTTGGCGTTTATCCACTCCAATAGTTCGGCGCGAATGCCGCCCTGCGCCGTTTCGAGGGCTTTGATTAGCAGGAACGTCTTTTTGTTGCTTGTTATGTCGCCGCCGGTTTTCTTTCCAAACACCTTGGGGTCGCCGTAAACATCGAGGAAATCGTCCTGAAGCTGGAAGGCAAGCCCCACAGTTTCGCCGAGTCTGTAAAGTTTTTCGGCGGTGTCGTCGTCAGCCCCGCCGAGAATTGCGCCCATTTTGGCTGCACAGGCAATGAACACGCCAGTTTTAAGGCGTATCATCTCCATATACTCGTTCTCACCCACATCAAGGCGGCTTTCAAAATTCATGTCGTATTGCTGCCCCTCGCCAATCTCAATTGCCGTTTTCGTAAACAGCGAGGCGAGTTCGTGTATCTTCGGCGTTTTCGCCTCGAGCAGATGCCTATACGCCAGCACGAGCATCGTGTCGCCCGAGAGTATGGCGGTGTTGCTGTCCCAACGCTTGTGCACCACCGGCTTTCCGCGCCTCATGTCGGCGTTGTCCATTAGGTCATCGTGCATAAGGGTGTAGTTGTGGTAGGTCTCCAATGCAAGAGCCACTTTGAGGGCTTCGCCAGCATCGCCGCCAAACATGTCGTTCACCAAAAGCAGCAGCACGGGACGCAGCCTCTTGCCGCCCATCGACAACACATAGGCTATCGGTTCGTAAAGCCCCTTGGGGGCGTTGGGGTATTCCATGCCGTCGAGCGCACGGTTGACCATTTCTGTAAGTTCTGCGGTAGTATATTGTTTCATCTGTAATAAGTTTCTTTGCATGGGCTTTGCGGAAATCACAACGAGAACACAATCGGAATTGTAACCCTCACAACGCTTGCCTTGCCCTTTACCCTGCCCGGTTCCCACTTTGGCATCCGCCTTACGGTGAGCAATGCCTCGCGATCGAGCAGTGGGTGGACTTTTTTTGTTACCTGTGGGTCTTTCACATTGCCGTCCCTGTCAACAATGAACGACACCTCCACCCTGCCCTGCACATTGTCGCGCATACACATCGGCGGATAGACCACATGGGCGGTGAGCCACTGCATCAGGGCTTTCAGCCCGCCTGGAAACTGCGGCATCTGCTCCACCACCTCTACAGGCGTGGGATATTTTGCCGAAATGTCCGGGTCTTCGGCATCGGTTGGCGCATCGGTAAGCAGCGAACTGTCGGGCACGGAAACCACCGTCTGCCCACCGTCAACAGTCCCGACATCCTCCGTTCCCAATATCAGCTGCGCCTCAACCTTTTCATCAGGCGATATTTCGGGGACAAACTTCACCGCGTCCTTTAGTTTCTTGACATTAATCTTCTGCGCCACGTCAACAGCCTTCAGCTCATGGTCCTTCTTCAGTTCGGGCTTTTTCAGCTTGGAGAAATTCGCCACGGCATCCGCCGACTCACTCTCCGCCGCCGCAATCTGCCACCTTATGACAGCCATGGGAAGAAACACCGCAAATGCAAACGCCGCAACAACAATCAAAAGGGCGCGAAGCAGGTTTTTCCCCGCATCGCGCCTCATTGCGTATGCTCCGTAGCTCTTGTTTCTGCCTTCAAAAACAAGATTGCACCATTGTTTCGATAATAAAAGCGGGTTCTGCACGTTTTATAAATTGATGTTGCCTATGGCAAAGCCTGCACTTGCAGTTTGCTATGCAAAAATAAGTCAGATAATTGAGAAAAGTGTACCTTTGTTCCCAAAATTAGAGGTTAAATGAAAAAACTCTCGCTGCTAACATTGATTTTCCTTTTTGCAATAGCCGCAAGAGGACAGGAAAAGTCGTCCACATTCAACTTCCTGAAACTTTCGGTGTCGTCCCACGCGGCGGCGTTGGGCGGAATGAACGTGTCGCTTGTTGACGACGACCCCACACTGGCGTTCGCAAACCCCGCGCTGCTTGCCTCGGTGAGCGACAAGACCATTAACCTCAACTATATGTCCTATCTGAAAGGCTCGACAGTGGCTTCCGCCTCGTTTGCAAAGACCGTGGGCGAAAGACACACACTCGGTTTCAACGCCAACTACATAAACTACGGCTCCATGGACGAGACCGACGAGACGGGGCAGGTTATAGGCGACCTGTCGGCAAAGGATTTCTGCATCGGGGCGCAATACAGCTACGCGCTATCCAACAACTGGGTGGGCGGCGCGACTATGCGCTTCATCAACTCCAAATACGCCGAATACTCCGCCTGTGCAATTTCGTTCGACGTGGGACTTAACTATTTCGACGAGGACAAGGATTTTTCCGCAGGTATAGCGATGAGGAACGTGGGTGCGCAACTGAAGAAATTCGACAACAAGAGCGAACACCTGCCATTTGACCTCGACATCGGCATAACAAAGGGAATGGAACACGCGCCAGTAAGGTTTTCGCTCACAATAACCGACCTCACGCGCTGGAGCAGCAACTATTATTACAACGAGGACGGCAAGAAAAGCTCGTTCGGAAAGATTTTCTTCAACCACTTCGTAATCGGGGCGGATGTCATACCCACCGAAAACTTCTACCTGTCCGTAGGCTACAACGCCCGACGTGCAAGCGAGCTGAAAGCAGCCGGCTCGGGGCATTGGGCGGGGTTTTCATGCGGCGGCGGACTCAAACTCAACAAATTCAAGCTTGGGGCAAGCTACGCCCGCTATCATGTGGCGGCTTCCTCACTTCTCGTGAACCTTTCGTACAATCTTTGAAAATTCCCGAATGAAAAAGATAATCATAGCCATTGACGGCTATTCTTCGTGCGGCAAAAGCACAATGGCGCGCACGCTCGCAAAAAAAATAGGCTATATATATATTGACACAGGGGCTATGTACCGCGCCGTAACCCTGTTCTGCATCGAAAACGGTCTTGTGTCGCAGGGCGGCATCGACACCGCCGCGCTCGAAAAACGCATGGCGGACATAAAAATATCGTTCACCATTAACCCGGAAACAGGTGGCGTGGTTACGCACCTCAACGGCAGAAATGTGGAAAACGAGATACGCACGCTCGAGGTGTCGCAGAACGTGAGCCGCGTGGCTGCCCTGCCGTTCGTGCGCGAATGCCTCACGGCGCAGCAGCGCGAAATGGGAAAGCAAAAAGGCATAGTAATGGACGGGAGGGACATTGGGACAACCGTGTTCCCCAACGCCGAACTGAAGATATTCGTAACCGCATCGGCAAAGGTGCGTGCGCAGCGCAGGTATGACGAGCTAACGGCAAAAGGCAGCAAGGTTGATTTTGCCGAAATACTGAAAAACGTGGAGGAGCGCGACTACATCGACACCCACCGCGAAGTTTCCCCGCTTACAAAGGCAGACAACGCCGTGGTATTAGACAATTCATCGCTCACCATTGCAGAGCAGGACGAATGGCTGCTCGAACACTACAGGCAGGCTGCGGAATGAAAATAAACGTAGAGATTGACGAAGGCTCGGGGTTCTGCTTCGGCGTTACGCGGGCCATAAAACTGGCGCAGGAGAAGCTTGCGACGGGCGGCACTCTCTATTGTCTTGGCGACATTGTGCACAACGGGCGCGAATGCAACAGGCTTGCCGCCCTGGGAATGCGGACTATAGGGCACGGCGAGCTGAAAAGCCTGAAAAACGCCCGCGTGCTGCTCCGCGCACATGGCGAGCCGCCGGCAACATACGCCACAGCAAAGCAAAACAACATAGAAATCATTGACGCCACCTGCCCCGTGGTGCTGCGGCTGCAGCAGCGCATCGCCCGCGAGTATGCCGAAGGCGGAGCGGCGCAAATTGTGATTTTCGGAAAGCGCGGCCACGCCGAAGTTCTGGGACTTGTGGGGCAGACCGACGGCAACGCAATAGTAATAGAAAACCTCGAAGACGCCGCAAGGCTCGACTTCACCCGCCCCATAAAGCTTTATTCCCAAACCACAAGGGCTCTTGAGGACTTCCGCAGGATTGTGGACTACATAAAGGAGCGCGTGGCAGACCCGGCAACCTTTGAGTGGCACGACACAATATGCCGCCAGGTGGCGAACAGGCTTCCCGAAGTAACCGCCTTCGCATCGCGCCACGATGTGGTGCTTTTTGTATGCGGCAAGAAAAGCTCAAACGGACACGTGCTCTATGAGGCGTGCCGCAAGGTCAACTCACGCTCACACTGCATCGAAGTCCCCTCCGAAATAGACTACAACTGGTTTCACGAATCCAAGAGTGTGGGCATCTGCGGGGCGACATCCACGCCCAAATGGCTCATGGAGGAATGCGTGAAAGCCATTCTGGAACACTGAAAACTCTTGTTGTTACTCACACATTGCAATAAGGCCATGCCTTTTTCGTTATTACTGTAACAACTTACATCCATCAAAACAAAAGACATGAAAAAGTATTTGGCAGAACTCGTGGGCACTTTCATGCTCACATTCCTCGGCTGCGCGGCAGCCGTAAGTTTGAACTGCGGCAGCGACACCGCGTCCGTAGTAGGCACTGCACTGGCATTCGGCCTCTCGGTTGTGGCCATGGCCTACACCATCGGCGGCATATCGGGCTGCCACATCAACCCCGCAATCACGCTCGGAGTTTTCCTGAGCGGCAGGATGAACGCCAAGGACTGTGGAATGTACATCCTGTTCCAGATTGTAGGCGCGATACTGGCGGCTGCCGTCCTTGCGGGCATTGTGGCAACCGCGCCCGACTTTGCAGGAGGCACAACAACAGGCGCAAACGTGTGCAACGTATCACAGGCAAACGGCTTTGTCGTTGAACTTGTACTCACCTGCCTGTTCGTGCTCGTAGTTCTCGGGGCAACCTCCAAGACCAACGGCGCGACAAACAATTTCGCCGGGCTGGCGATAGGTCTGTCGCTCGTGCTGATACACCTTGTGGGCATACACTACACCGGCACTTCGGTCAACCCCGCCCGCAGCATAGGTCCTGCACTCTTTGAAGGCGGCAAAGCCCTCGAAGACCTGTGGGTGTTCATCGTTGCCCCGCTTGCCGGTGGCGCACTCGCAGCATTGGTGTGGAAAGTGATTGCACCCGCAAAAGAGGCATAAGACTTCCGCAAAGCAACGGAGGGTGCGCACGGCACAAAGGCATTCTCCGCCAAAACAAGAAAGCCCGCAGTTCCAGCATTTTCGCCGAAGCTGCGGGTTTTGCTTTGGCTTTAACTTCCGCCCCCACGCGCCATTTTTTGCGGTGGAAACGGCGATTTCCGTAATTCGTTGTTTTTCAAGCCCTTGCACCAATTTTACAACCTTTTATAAGTTGCTGTTTTACAAGGTTTTGCAAAGGGCGAAAAAAGGTCTGATGTAGTTTGAATTATATCAGACATAATTTTTCCTACATCGGACATAGTTTTTTCTACATTTGATGTAGTTTTAGCGGTATTGGTTTTGCGCCATTTGTAGGGGCGTATTGCATACGCCCTGTACACCACCGCCAAAACCGCACCGCAAACCGCCGCCACAAAACCGCAAAGCGGCGCAATTCGGGCGTATGCAATACGCCCCTACGTATATACTACATACAATCAATTAACGATTTGCACCGCCGTAAGGGAGTATGGCATACACCATATACGCCATCGCACAAATTATGCCATAATCTATCGCCATGACACTGCACCTACTGCATTATTTTTTCACCAAAAGAGGAACTTTTTATTCTTTATATTTACTGTTTTAATAATTATATCTTTTTACTTTGCCAATTAAGTTAAAAAATCCAAGAATACCAAAGAAAGTTTGCGCACGCTTAAAAACATTGTTTCTACATTTGCCGTATGAAAAAGTCAACAATCATAATAGTTGCAATATTGATGGGCGCGTGCTTCGTGATATTGTTCGTGCTACAGCTAAGCTATCTGCGCGAAGTGATAGACATGAGGCGCGAGCAGTTCAGCGAATCGGTGAACCGCAGCATCACCCGCGTGAGCCACAACATGGAGTTTGAGGAAACGCGCCGGGGGCTTATCAACGACGCGAAAAACTACATACGCAAGAACGAACGGGTGTCGAAGCGCGACACCATGATTGCGCAGCTTAATGACGCACAAGCGGTGAACACCCACCTGAAAAAGGACACCGCAGCCATGCCGCTGCTCGAGACAATGCCGGGAACGCCCGCCGAGAAGCTTACGGGCGAGATGCTACACCAGCCGCCGTTCCCCAAGAACACCATCACCAAGGAAATGCAGGACGTGATAAAGAAGCGTTACGTATATCAGTACAAAGAACTGAACGATGTGGTTTACATGCTGCTGTCGGAATCGGACAACCGCCCAATAAACGAGCGCATAGACTTCCGCGACCTTGACCGCAACCTGAAATTCGAGCTTGCGAACAACGGCATCAACATCCCATACCATTTCCGTCTGCTCGACCACAACGGCAAGGAGATTTTCCGCTGCGCCGACTACGTTTCCGACGGCGAGAACCACGCCGTGGCGAGGATACTCTTCCCCAACGACCCACCAAACAACATGACCATCATAAAGCTGCACTTCCCCGACATGAACAGGTACATATTTAAGAGCATACGCTTCATTGTACCCGCGCTGATGTTCACGGTGATACTGCTGCTGATGTACGTGTTCGTAATCTACCTGATATTGCGCCAGCGCAAATACACCGAGATGAAGAACGACTTCATAAACAACATGACTCACGAGTTCAAGACTCCCATATCCACCATATCGCTTGCGGCGCAAATGCTCTCCGACCCCTCGGTGGGCAAGAACGAGACCATGTTCAAGCATCTTTCGGGAGTGATAAACGACGAGACGAAACGCCTGCGCTTCCAAGTGGAGAAAGTTCTTCAGGTGTCGCTCTACGAACACAACAAGGCACGCTATAACAAGCGCGAGCTTGACCTGAACAAAATGATCGAGGACGTGGCCCACACCTACCTCATAAAGGTGAAGAACGTGGGAGGCACGCTCACAACTGACCTTGGCGCGGAAAACGCCACCGTATATGGCGACGAGATACACCTGACCAACGTGATATTCAACCTGCTTGACAACGCCCTGAAATACCGCCGCGAGGAAGAGCCTCTGAAACTGCGGCTCGCCACACGCAACGAAGGAAACCACATTGTGGTGAGCGTGGAGGACAACGGCGTGGGCATAAAGCGCGAGGACCTGCACAAAATTTTCGACCGCTTCTACCGCGTGCACACAGGCGACCGCCACGACGTGAAAGGCTTCGGGCTGGGGCTGGCATACGTGAAGCAGATTGTGGGGCTGCACGACGGAAACATTCACGCCGAAAGCCAGTACGGCCAAGGCACCAACTTTGTAATAACATTACCAACAATAAAAGAAAAATGATTATGGACGAACAAATGCACATCCTTCTTTGCGAAGACGACGAGAACCTGGGAATGCTGCTGCGCGAATATTTGCAGGCAAAAGGCTTCGACACCGAACTTTGTCAGGACGGCGACGCCGGCTTCCGCTCATTCATGAAAGGCAAATTCGACATCTGCGTCCTCGACGTGATGATGCCCAAGAAAGACGGCTTCACGCTGGCAAAGGAAATACGCCAGATAAACGCGGAAGTGCCAATCATCTTCCTCACCGCCAAGACACTGAAGGCAGACATACTCAACGGTTTCAAGATAGGTGGCGACGACTACATAACAAAGCCTTTCTCGATGGAGGAGCTCGTGTTCCGCATTGAGGCGATACTGCGCCGCGTGCACGGCAAAAAGAACACCGAGCAGACCACCTACCAGATTGGCAAGTTCACGTTTGACACCCAAAAGCAGACGCTGAAAATCGGCGAAGACATGACAAAGCTCACCACCAAGGAGTGCGACCTGCTGAAGCTGCTCTGCGAGCACGCAAACGAGATACTGCAACGCGACTTCGCGCTGAAGACAATCTGGGTGGACGACAACTATTTCAACGCCCGCAGCATGGACGTTTACATCACCAAGCTGCGCAAGCACCTCCGTCCCGACCCCGAAGTGGAAATCATAAACATCCACGGAAAAGGCTACAAGCTCATCATCCCGGTATAAACGGGATAGCGCAACAAAGAAGCCGTGCAAGGAACATCCTGCACGGCTTTTTCATTTCAGTTCGGGAAAGGAAATCATAAACGGCGATGTTGCCGTGCGCCCTCCATACCATTCCGTGCGACCGGCTTGCTGGCAAAGAAACAGCACAAACGCCCCGATTTGTATAAAGTGCTGATTGCCAAAGCAATATTCCTACAAAAAGTATCCTTTATAACAATTTGTTTTTCAGACGCTTGCAAGTAGCGAAAAAAGGTCTGATGTAGTTTGAATTATATCAGACATAATTTTTTCTACATAGGACATAGTTTTTCCTACATCCGATGTAGTTTTCGGAGTGTTTCGGGAATAGTAATCGGTTGAGGGTTTGCGATAATTGTAGGGGCGTATTGCATACGCCCTGTATGCCACCGCATGAACCGAATTGCAAACCGCCATATAACGTTGCAAAATTGGCGCAATTCAGGGCGTATGCAATACGCCCCTACAAGCGGTGCAATTTACAGAATGATTGGTTGCTGCGTATTTGTGCGGCGTATTGCATACGCCCTTTACTCCACCGCATGAACCGCAATGGCAAACCATCGCCACAACATCGCAAAGCGACGCAATTCAGGGCGTATGCAATACGCCCCTACAAATGGCGCAAATTATTAATTCATCGCATCACTCTGTACACCACCGCCTCAAAACGCAAACAGCACAAAAGCGCACGCATCCCACACCGCGTGGGAAATTACCAATGCCGCAAGGCTGCGCGGAAAGAAGCGGTATATCGCCCCCCAGCAAAAGCCCACGACAAGAGCCGCCATGATGAGCATGAAGTTGAACGACCACACATGAACCAGCGTATAGCAGGCTGTGGCTGCCAGAAAGCCAACATTAAGCCCGAACTTGCGCATCAGCCGGCGTTGCACAAACCCGCGCCAGAATATCTCCTCGGCTGGGCCTATCACAAACAGCAGCAAAAGCGCAATGACCGCAGGGCTGCTGCCGTCGCCCATGGAATATATCATGTCAACCTGCGGGCGGGCGAAACTGAAAAGCATCTGCGACAGTTTGTCGCCAACCCAGAACACCCACCAAAGCACAAAGGCTATCGCCAAACCGAAAGCCACCTGCCTGAAACTGAAACGCAGTTCCCTGGAAAGCTCCGGGCATAGCAACCTTGATACGCAGGTGAGCGTTACGGCGGAAGCGGTCATCATGCACCAGAAGTCCACCCTCGGCGCAGTCCACGGCGAAAACATAACAAACCACAGCGCGGCGGCTATGGCTATGCCCACAATCACGCCCTTGCCGCCCCAAAACGCCTCACGCATCATAAGACACCTCCAAGCACGAAGCCCAAGGCGTAGAGCAGACCGAAAAGGAACTGGAACTGCGCCGTGCTTTGGTCAAGCCGCATTATTGCGCCGTTCTCCACGCTTCCCTTGCCCATCATCGCCTTCAGGTTGCGCACCGCCACAGGCAGGGAAAGGAACGTTATGAGCAGCCACCAGCCAAGTCCGCACAGAAGGCTGAAAAGCACAACAAGCAAGTATGGCAACACTATTTCGACAAAATATATCCATTGCGAGGCGCGCACGCCCACTTTCCCGCAAATGGTCTTCAAACCCACCTTGCGGTCGCTGGCAATGTCGCGAGTGTTGTTGGCGTGGAGTATCGCCACTATGTGCAGACCGAAAGGCAGACAGTAAAGCAGCATCTCGGGATGGTAGTCCCCCGTAGCCACGTAGCAAGTGCCTATCCCCGGCAACAGGGCGAAGCAAAGCAGTATGTCCAAATCGCCGAGCACATTGGCTTTCAGCACATAGTAGAACAAAGGCAGCAAAAGCCCCAAAACGCCAATCCAAATCGCCGAGAAGTCTGAGCGCACGAGTATCACCAACCCTATCAGCGAACCGGCGGCAAGCAAAGCCCAGCCGTAGTGCAAAATTTCCTTGGGACTGAAAAGCCCGGAACGTATCCACGTAACGCCGTTCACGCAGTCGGGACCGTCAACGCCCTTCACAAAGTCGTAGTAGTCGCTCACAAGGTTGCCGCCGGCATGAAGTATCATGAGCAGGGGCAGACAAAGCGCGGCGTTGAGCCAGTCAACATTGCCGCCCGCAGTTCCTGTCGCCGTGGAGTTGAGATAAAACAAATAAGCAACCGTTACCAGCACCGCGACCGAGGAAGTGGTGAACGACCACGGCCTAACGGCTATCACCCAATTTTTAAGCGTCCTGTTCTGTACCGTTTCCATAAGCCCCGATCAAATCTTGTCAAGAGCCTGGCGGATGTCGCCTATAATGTCGTCGCAGTCCTCTATGCCCACCGAAAGGCGGATTAGGTCGGGCGCAATTCCAGCCTCCTTTAGCTGCGCGTCGCTAAGCTGGCGGTGAGTGTGGCTCGCAGGGTGAAGCACACAGGAGCGTGCATCGGCAACGTGGGTTACAATCGCAATCATTTCAAGAGAATCCATGAACTTAATCGCCGTATCGCGGTCGCCCTTCAATCCGAAAGCCATTACGCCGCACGAACCGTTGGGAAGATACTTTGCCGCAAGCGCGTGGTTCTTGTCGCTCTCCAAACCGCAGTAATGAACCCAAGCCACACGCGGGTCGCCGTACAGGAACTCCGCCACGCGCTGCGCGTTGCGGCAATGCTGCGCCATGCGCAGGTGAAGTGTTTCGAGACCAATGTTGAGCAGGAAAGAGTTGTGGGGCGACGGCACTGCGCCGAGGTCTCTCTGCAACTGCGCCACGAGCTTCGTGATATATCCCATTTGACCAAAAGCCTTGGTGTAGGTAAGTCCGTGATACGACTCGTCGGGCGTGCAAAGTCCGGGGAACTTGTCCTTGTGCGCCTCCCAGTCGAAATTGCCGCTGTCAACCACCGCGCCGCCCACTTGGGTTGCGTGTCCGTCCATATACTTTGTGGTGGAATGGGTAACAATGTCGCAGCCCCACTCAAAGGGTCTGCAATTTATTGGCGTTGCAAACGTGTTGTCAACAACGAGCGGAACTCCGTTTGAATGGGCTATGCGCGCGAACTTCTCTATGTCGAGCACGTTGCAGCCGGGGTTGGATATTGTCTCTCCGAACAACGCCTTTGTGTTAGGGCGGAAAGCTTTCTGTATTTCCTCTTCGGACGCCTCGGGATTAACAAACGTGCATTCTATTCCGAGCTTCTTCAGCGTAACTCCGAAAAGATTGTACGTGCCGCCGTAAATTTCGTTGGAGGCTACCACGTGGTCGCCCGCCTCGCAAATGTTGAAAATCGCGTAAAGGTTTGCGGCCTGTCCGCTTGAGGTCAGCACAGCCCCCACTCCCCCTTCAAGGGCGGCGATCTTTGCAGCCACCGCATCGTTCGTGGGGTTTTGCAGACGGGTGTAGAAATACCCCTCCTTCTTTAGGTCGAAAAGCATTGCCATCTCCTCTGAATTGTCATACTTGAAAGTTGTGCTTTGTATTATTGGCAACACTCTCGATTCGCCGTTCTTTGGCTGCCAGCCCGCCTGTACGCACAGGGTGGCCGGCTTCAAACTCTTTTTCATTTCCGTGTCATTTAATCTAATTTCCGCGCAAATTTACGCATTTCATTCCTCACCCGGCAACAACGCCACGTGTTTTGGGAAAACTC
>CAVCON010000040.1:0-1837 GCA_963603805.1 Oscillospiraceae bacterium | reverse complement strand
AAAAAACGGCGCGTCATTTCAGTCGTAAGCCACCTTCGATTCGGTAGGCGGCTTTGTGCCGAGGCTCGCCGTTATGTTCTCAAACACCGTCATAAGCACAGCCTGGGTTGTGCGTATGTCGCTAAGGCTCAATCCGCGCAACGCGCCGCGAAGTGTCAGCAGGGCAATCCTTATAGAAGCCTCCTGCATGCGCTTCCCTTTTTCGGTAATGCGTATAATGTTCCTGCGGCGGTCAAAGCGGTTGAGCGTGCGCGTAACAAGCCCCGCCTCAACCATTGAATTTACGAGCCTCACCATTCCCGGGCGGTCCTTGAACATTGCATCGCAAAGCTCCTGCTGCGAAACTCCGTCGTGAAAGGTCAGACGCTGGAGCACGTTCCACTGTTCGGGCTTCAGGTCCAACCCCGCCTTCTGGAAGTCGCGTGCAAGCTTGCGGCTTATGGCCGTGGACACCTTGCCGTTGAGAATTGCGAAGATGAGCCTTACATCTATGTCAACCAAAGAGTCCATAATCTTCCCTGTTTTTGTTGCAAATATAACTTTTTATCGCCATTCAACGCCCAAACCCGCACAAAGATAACGGCACTGATTGTCTATATGAAAATAAAATCGTAAATTCGCACCCGAATTATTCAACAAACAATTAACATAAACTAAAAGAGTAATGACAAACCAGTACGAAACCGTTTTCATTTTGACTCCCGTTTTGTCTGCCGACCAGATGAAGGAAACGGTTGAAAAATTCAAGACTCTGCTCACCAGCAACGGCGCGGAGATTTTGAACGAGGAGAATTGGGGGCTCAAGAAATTGGCATACCCCATTGAGAAGAAATCAACAGGCTTCTACATCCTGCTCGAGTTCAAGGCCGATCCCTCATTGATGCGCAAGCTCGAAACCGAGTATCGCCGCGAGGAGCGCGTGATTCGTTTCATCACCGTTAAATTGGACAAATACGCTGCCGAGTATGCAGAGAAACGCCGCAGCAAAAACGCTAAAAAAGAGGAGGAATAAACAATGGCACAAGCAAATTCAGAAATAAGATACCTAACCCCACCTTCAATCGAACTGAAGAAGAAGAAATACTGCCGTTTCAAGAAGAGCGGCATCAAGTACATTGACTACAAAGATCCCGAGTTCCTCAAGAAATTCCTTAACGAGCAGGGCAAGATTCTTCCCCGCCGCATCACGGGAACCTCTCTCAAATACCAGCGCCGCGTGGCACAGGCTGTGAAACGCGCACGCCATTTGGCACTGCTTCCCTTTGTAACAGACTTGATGAAATAATTAATGAGGAGAAAAAGACAATGGAAGTAATACTTTTAGAAGACATCCAAGGATTAGGATATAAGGACGATATTGTAAAGGTGAAGAACGGCTACGGCCGCAATTACCTCATCCCCACAAAACGTGCGGTCATCGCATCGGAAAGCGCACGCAAGGTGCTCGCCGAAAAGCTGAAGCAGCGCGCCCACAAGCTTGAGAAAATCAAGCAGGAGGCACAGGCTCTTGCCGACAAGCTCGCAAAAGTTCCCGCATTGGTCATCGCAACCAAGGTAAGCCCCACAGGCGTAATCTACGGTTCGGTGAACTCCCTGCAAATTGCCGACAAGCTCAAGGAGGCCGGCTTCGACATCGACCGCAAGCGCATTGACGTGAAGGGCGTTAAGGAAATCGGCGAATACACGGCGGCAGTACACCTCCACAAGGAAGTTACCGTAGAAGTTCCCTTCTCGGTTGTGGACGAGGATGCCAAAGTAACCGAAGAATCTGTAAAGGCAGCCGAAAAGGCTGAAGAGGCAAAGGAAGCCGCTGCTGAAAACGCAGAGGAGACAACCG
>CAVCON010000039.1:0-15384 GCA_963603805.1 Oscillospiraceae bacterium | reverse complement strand
ATCGGATGTAGGAAAAACTATGTCCTATGTAGAAAAAATTATGTCTGATATAATTTAAACTACATCAGACATAATTTTTGCGTTTGCAAGACTTTGATAGTCAAAGTCTTATATGGCTAATTCTAAAACAAGGCAAAATTCTGAAAATCAAGGGTTTGCCAAGATTTGCCGCGTTTTGCCCAAATTTGCGCCGGGATGCCGGAATGCGGCATCAGTTTGCGAGTGCCTTTTTTAGGAAACTCTCGAAATCGGCCGGGTTTTCGTTGAACGCATACGAGCCGGCGAGTGGAACGCCTTTTGAGTCAACGGCGACGTAGAACGGCTGGGCGTTTGCGCCAAACTTCACCTGTTGCAGGTAGCTCCATTTGTCGCCCACGGTGCGCAGTGTCTTGCGCTTGCCGTTCACCACGACCTCAACGCTTTGCGGCAGCGGCGTCTTGTCGTCGGTGTAGAGCGACACGAGTATGAACTTGTCCTTCAGCAAGCGGCTCACGCTTGGGTCTGTCCACACGGAAGCCTCCATTTTGCGGCAGTTCACGCAGCCATAGCCGGTAAAGTCGAGCAACACAGGCTTTCCTGTGGTGGCGGAGGCGTTCATGCCTTCCTCGTAGTTTGTGAACATGGCGTTCACCTCGTTGCCGCCAAGGCGGAAGTCCTGCGTGTACATTGGCGGGGCGAATGCGCTCACGGCTTTGAGCGGCGCGCCCCAAAGTCCGGGCACCATGTATATGGCAAAAGCCAGCGAGGCGAGGCCGAGAAACAGGCGCGGGACGGAAACGTCCTTGCCTTTGTCGCCGTGGATGCTGACAATACCGAAAAGATAGAGCGCGGCAACTGCGAAGATGGCTATCCACAGCGCGAGGAACGTTTCGCGGTCGAGAATGTGCCAGCCGTAAGCCAAATCGGCGACTGAAAGGAATTTCAGGGCGAATGCCAGCTCAATAAATCCAAGAGTAACTTTCACGGTGTTCATCCAGCCCCCGCTCTTGGGCATTTTCTTCATTATGGCGGGGAAGAGCGCGAAGAGCGCGAACGGCAGTGCAAGGGCGATTGCAAAGCCGAGCATTCCGAGGGCGGGGGCGAGGATTTTGCCTGTGGACGAGACTTCGACCAAAAGGAAGCCGATGACCGGACCTGTGCATGAAAACGATACGATCGCCAGCGTGAGGGCCATCAGGAATATGCTCACAATGCCCGATGTGGAACGGCTTTTGGAATTTACCTTGTTGCCCCACGACGAAGGCAGGGTGATGTCGAAACCGCCAAGGAAACTGGCGGCAAACACAACGAGGAGCAGAAAGAAGAAAATGTTGAAAACTGCGTTGGTGGAGAGGGCGTTCAGCTGGTTTGCGCCCCAAATGGAGGTAACAATAAGTCCCAGCCCCACGTAAATCACGATAATCGCCACACCGTATAGTATGGCGTCGCGCACAGCCTTGCGGCGTTCGTCCTGGCGGTGGAGGAAGAAGCTCACGGTCATGGGGATTATGGGCCATACGCACGGTGTGAGCAGTGCCACGAAGCCTCCGAGAACGCCAAGCAGGAATATGACGAGCAGCGAGCGTTGGGCGTTTGCCGCCATGCCGTTTTGCGCGTTCAGCGTCTCGGTTTGCGAAGCCCACAGCAGGGTGCTGTCTGCCGGCGTAGCCACTGCCTGTGCAACTTCTTTTGCGCTGTCGGTAAGGGCCGCATTGCCTGTGGCAGTTTCCTTGGGCGCGGGTGCGGCTTCTGCGGTCTCCTGTTGTTTAGCGGCATTGTCGGGCCCGTCATTTCCGTTTACGGAGAAATCAACCTGCGTGGGCGGCATACAGCTCACGTTGCTGCACGCGCCATATTCCAGATAGCCTTTTGCCGAGAAGTCCTTGCCGGTGATTTTAAGGCGTTGGGTGAAACGGCACGAGTTCTCGAAATATTCAAGCTCCATTTCGAAAACCTTGTCCATTTTCCTTATCGCGCCGCTTCCTGCTTGCAGTGCGCCGAGTTTCTCAATGTTTTTCGCCTTGTCTATGTTGAATGTGGCGGGTGTGGGACCGTCATCGGGGACGTTGGGGGAGTAAACGTGCCATCCGCCGTCGATTTTGCCGTTGAAGGTTACGTCGATTTCTGTGTCCGACACTCTTTTTACGTCAACCGTGAACTTTACGGGATCGAGCATTTGCGCCGCCGCGCCGAGGGGAAGCAGAATGGCGAGAAGCGATACAAGCGCGGCGAAACGCCTTGCGCCCGAAACCACCTTATATATATAATGACTCATGAGGCTTGCCGGCTTATTTTACGTCAACAAGTTTCAGGCGGAACACCATTACCGCGAAAGGAGGCACGTTGCCCTCGCCCTGCTCGCCGTATCCGAGTTCGTAGGGAACGTAGATTTCCCATTCCGCGCCCTTTTTCATCATCTGCAAAGCCTCACTCCAGCCGCGCATGACGGAGGAAACGCCGAGACTTACAGGCTTGCCGCCGTTGTTCTTTGCAGTGCTGTCGAACACAGTGCCGTCAATTAGTTTTCCCTCGTATTCCACGACAACAGTCGAGGCTTTGCTGGGCGAAATTCCGCCGCCGTTTTTGATCACTTTGTATTGCAGGCCGTCCGGGAGCGTTTTCACGCCGGGCTTCTTTGCGTTTTCTTTCAGGAATTTCTCGCCGTCAATGCGCTGCTTCTCCGCTGCGGCACTGTTTTCCTCCGTTGCTTTTTGTGCCGCAGCCATTTCCTTTTGCATTATGGCGTTTCCGGCAAGGGCTGTCTGCTTGCTGATGGCGACCTCGTCGGTCTTTGCCATGTTTTTAACCGTATTCTTTATGGCCTCGCTTATGCTCTTGCAGGTTTCTATAAGTTGTTCGGGCGAATCGGCGGGATGTTTGCACACCTCTATGTACTTTTTTGCAAGTTTGTTGAGTTTCCCGAGATTTTGGTTATCGGGACTTGCCACCGATGCCGCCTCTATGGTGAGCTGCAGGCTGTCCATTACGAAGAAGGTGGCGTTGTTCACCGATGCGATGTAGTTCAGGGCGCGCTCCTTTGAGGTGAATTCGTGGTTGTTGCCGAAGATGTCATCGCGTGAGAAGCGTCCGCTGTTGTCTATGCGGCTTATCACATCGTTGTAGTCGCCTTGCATTATGTCGCCAAGGTTTGCCAGTACGGCGGAGTTGACTTGCGCCTCTTCGGTCTGCTTTTGGTTTTTGTCGCACGAGGTCATGCCGGCAAGCGCAAGCATTGCGGCAAGGGCGACAACTGATTTTCTCATAATATCCATTGTTTTGTTTTTTTCCATGTTCAGTCCCATTTCTCACGGCGCAGCGGGTAGTTTCCGCGCAGCCATTCAAATTTCTGCGGCTCCGCCTTTAGTGCGGCAGTGTCGCGCAAGGGGTTGTAAAGTTGCAAAGCCCTGTCGTATTCGTCCCCTATGGGTTTTAAATTTTGTGGCAGGGCGGGCGGGTTTACTGTGAAGTCAGGGCTTACGCCGAAGAACCTGCACAGCGCGGCAAGAGACATCCGCGTGGCGTTAGCCTTTCCGTCGGCGGAATATCCCGCTATGTGGGGCGTGGCGATTGTTGCCTTTTCAAGCAGCTGCCTGTTAATGTGCGGCTCGTCCTCCCACGTGTCTATCACGGCGGCTCTTGTCGTGCCGCTTTCGAGCGAGCGCAGCCATGCGCCGTTGTCTGCCACCGCTCCACGGCTTGCGTTTATGATTACAGGCTTTTTGCCGAGAGAGTTGAAGAACTCCGCGCCGGCGAGGTGGAACGTAGGGTGTGCACCGCCTTTTGAAAGGGGTACGTGAAAGGTTATCACATCGCACTCCCGCTGCAAGGTTTCAAGGCTTTCAAACCCCTTTTCCCCGGCATCGCTGCGCGGCGGGTCGTTGAGCAACGTGGCGCATCCGAGTTCGCGGCACGCTTTCAGCACCTCCGTTCCCACGTGTCCCACACCTGCAATGCCCACGGTGCAGCGGCTCAAGTCCACAATGCCTTGCCTTGCCAGCACAATCATGGAGCTTTTGAAATACTGTCCCACAGACGTGGCGTTGCATCCCGGGCAGTTGGTCCACGCTATTCCCGCTTTCTCCAAAAACGCCGTGTCTATATGGTCGAAACCTATTGTGGCAGTAACGACGAGCCTCACCTTGCTGCCGGCAAGGAGTGCGGCGTCGCACCGCGTGCGCGTCCTCACAACAAGTGCGTCGGCATCTTCCACATCCTTTGCGGTTATCTCCGCGCCGGGAATATAAACAGCCTCGAACCCAAGAGCCTCGGGCTTGCCCTTGATGTAGGGAATTTTGTCGTCAATAACTACTTTCATGATTATATGCTACGTACTGCGCATTTTCTGAATTTACAAAGGTAGTGTTTTTGCGCCAAATTCCTTTGTCCGGGACAAGAAATCAGAAAAGGCGGGTTTGCTTTGCAAACTGCATACGTTTCCGTGCGGCTGTATTGCTGCCGAAGAAACGGCGGTCTTCCCCGAAATCGCGTAAAGCTTTGAGTTACAAAGAAATACAAGCGCAAATAGTGTCTGTTGTAAGATGTTGTTTTTCAAGGACTTGAAAGTGGCGAAAAAAGGTCTGATGTAGTTTAAATTATGTCTGATATAATTTTTTCTACATCAGACGTAGTTTTTCCTACATCCTATGTAGTTTTCGGGGTGTTTTGAAGGGGACAAGCGATTATGGTTTTGCGGAAATTGTAGGGGCGTATGGCATACGCCCAGTACGCCACCGCGTGAAACGCATCGCAACACCGCCAAAATCCGCGCAATTCAGGGCGTATGCAATACGCCCCTACAAACGCTCAATTTGTTGTTTCATTGTGTATTGCGATTTGCAAGAGTGCGTTGTGTTCGTTTGGATTGTATTTGCCTTGTTGTTTTTGCGTGGGTGCATAAAACGGAAAAAGGAAATCTTTTTGGGCTTAAACCCTGCGCCGTTCAGCGGAAAAACATTACTTTTGCTATGAGTAAGAACGTAAAATACTTAAACGCATGACTTTTACCGATATTTGCCGACAAGTTTTCCGTCAGGCGATAACAGACTACCATCAGTCGGACAACGTGGACTCCGCAATGCATAACCCTTATCCCGAGGGCGACATTGAATACGAGCTGTACACAAAGGAGTGGATAGACACCGTGCAGTGGCATTTGGAGGACATTATACGCGACCCGAAAATAAAGCCCGCCACCGCGCTCGAGATTAAGCGCAGGATAGACCGCAGCAATCAGGCACGCACCGACCTTGTGGAGCGCATAGACAGCTATTTCCTTGCAAAATACAAGGATGTGAAGCCCCTGCCCGATGCCACGATAAACACCGAAAGTCCGGCGTGGGCGATAGACCGTCTGGCAATCCTCGCCTTGAAGATTTACCACATGAGGATAGAGGCGGAGAGAAAGGACGCTTCGGAGGAACACCGCAGCCGCTGCCAGAAAAAGCTCGACGTGTTGACGGAGCAGCAGAAGGACCTTTCCGCAGCCATAGACACGCTGCTTGACGACATAGCGGCAGGGCGCAAATACATGAAGGTTTACAAGCAGATGAAGATGTACAACGACAAGGACACCAACCCGGTGCTCTATGCCGGAGGAAAATAAAAAGTCTCCGCAATGCCCGCAGATTTGTTCAATTACCACAGGCGCACAACATATAACGTGCACGTGGGGCGCACTCCATTGGGGAGCAACAACCCCATAAGGCTGCAAAGCATGAACACCACTTCCACCGACGACGTGGGCGGGAGCGTGGAACAGGCGGCGCGCATCGTGCGTGCCGGGGCGGATTACGTGAGGCTCACCACGCAGGGAATGCGCGAGGTGGAGAACCTCGCCAAGATACACGAAGAGCTTCGGAATATGCGCGTCAAGACCCCGCTGGTTGCCGATGTGCATTTCAACCCAGCCGTTGCCGATGCGGCGGCAAAGGTGGTGGAGGCAGTTAGAATCAACCCCGGGAACTACGTTGACCCGGCGCGTGTGTTCAAGCATATAGAATATACCGACGGGGAATACTCCGCAGAGCTGCGGAAACTTGAGGAAAGGTTCGTGCAGCTGCTCGAAATTTGCAAAAGCCACCGCACGGCGTTGAGGATTGGCGTTAACCACGGCTCGCTGTCCGACAGGATAATGAGCCGCTACGGCGACACCCCTGCGGGAATAGTGGAGAGCTGCATGGAGTTCCTCAGAATTTGTGTTAGGCACGACTTCCTCGACGTTGTTGTGTCGATAAAGGCGAGCAATCCTGTTGTGATGGTGCAGTCGGTAAGGCTGCTCGTGAAAACAATGGACGAGGAGGGGATGAAGTTCCCGCTCCACCTTGGCGTAACCGAAGCCGGCGAGGGCGAGGACGGACGCATAAAGAGCGCATTGGGGATAGGGGCGTTGCTGAACGATGGTATGGGCGACACAATCAGGGTGTCGTTGTCGGAAGAGCCGGAGCGCGAAATCCCCGTGGCACGCAAATTGGTGCGCCATATACTTTACCGCCGTGGCAAGAAGCGCATATCCGGGCTTGCGCCCGAAAGCTTCAACTATATATACCCCGAACGCCGCGCCACGCGCCCTGTGATGAACATCGGCGGGGACAACGTACCTGTTGTTGTGGGCGTGAACTCCGCTGCGGGGGATTACGGTATTGACAACCGTCCCGACTATGTTTACATTGGCGGCTTCGACTCAACCAAGACATACGACCCCGCGATGAACTACATTGTTGACGGTCCTAACTACGACGGCCGCCCCAATGTGTTCCCGCTCTATACGCCCGACAACATAAAGTTGCTGCCCAAAATCGCCGCCCCGCTGAAATTCATCGAGGTTGTGCCGTTTTTCTTCAATGACGAGATAACCGAATGTCTGCGCGAGAACCCCAATGCGGTGCTTGTGATACGCAGCGACTCGCGCAACTCGCTTGGCGAGGCACGTGCCATAATCCATTCGCTAACCCGGGCGGGGGTTAAGAACCCTGTGATATTCTGCAAGGCATACGACTTTTCCGCCGCCCAAAAGGAGGATTTCGAAATAGCTTCTGCCGCCGATTTGAGCAATCTGCTTTTCGACAGGCTCATTGACGGGATATGCGTTTATGAGAACCACGAGGAAAAAGCCAACAAAATAGCGCAGAAAGACGTTCTTTCCACAGAGTTTTCCATACTCCAGGCGGTGCGCCAGCGCATAACCAAGACAGAATACATAAGCTGTCCGGGCTGCGGTCGCACGCTCTACAACCTGCAAGAGACGATAGCCCGCGTAAAGGCTGCCACGCAGGGGATGAAAGGGCTGAAAATAGCAATAATGGGCTGCATAGTTAACGGACCGGGCGAGATGGCCGACGCAGATTACGGATATGTTGGCGCGGCTCGCGGCAAGGTGAGCCTGTATCGCAGAAAGGAGTGCGTGGAGCGCAACATACCCGAAGAGGAAGCCGTGGAGCGTCTGCTCGCTCTCATAAGGGACGACAGGGAATAGCGGTGTGGCAAGCCATACCGCGTTAGAAATGCAACGTTTGCATATCGAATTTGCGGACAGTACGACAGGCTCGGCACAACATGGCGCAATGTGCAAAACATTTTAGAAAGTTTAATCATTAAACCGTGCGGGCTTCGGCGGGCAAACCGATAAAATTACTATTTTTGCAGTGGTCAAAAGCGCAAGATTGCGCCGGACAAAACAGAATACTTTTATAAAAACATAGATTATGGAATACGTAACAAACGAAAAACTTACCATTGTCGGCGCAGCCGGAATGATAGGATCAAACATGGTGCAGACAGCGTTGATGCTCAAGCTCACGCCTAACATTTGCCTTTACGACGTATTCTCAGCCGAAGGCGTGGCTGAGGAAATGCGCCAGAGCGGTTTCGACGACGCGAACATCGTTTCCACAACTGACGCAAAAGAAGCCTTCACCGATGCAAAATACATCATATCCTCGGGCGGCGCACCCCGCAAGGAGGGAATGACCCGCGAAGACCTTCTTGCCGGCAACTCAAAGGCTGCGCAGGAACTCGGCGAGAACATCAAAAAATACTGCCCCGATGCAAAATTCGTAGTGGTTATCTTCAACCCCGCCGACATCACAGGTCTTGTAACCCTTGTCCACAGCGGTTTGAAACCAAATCAGGTTGCCACTCTCGCGGCTCTCGACTCAACACGCCTCAAAGGCGCACTCGCAAAACACTTCGGCGTAAGCCAGGCTGTTGTCAAGAATGCGTACACCTATGGCGGACACGGCGAGAAGATGGCAGTGTTTGCTTCTCCGACCACAGTTGACGGCGTTAAGCTGCTCGACGTTATAGCCGGCAAGGCAACAGTCAACGGCAAGGGCCTCACCGCAGAGGAATGGAAGCAGATGCAGGTTGACGTAACCAAGGGCGGCGCAAAGATTATCGAGCTCCGCCGCCGCAGTTCGTTCCAAAGCCCGTCGTATCTTGCAGTGAAGATGATCGAAGGCGCAATGGGCGGCGAGGAGTTCAACTACCCCGCAGGCACATACGCCGACACCGCACGCTACAACCACGTTATGATGGCAATGCCCTCGCGCATCACCTCTGACGGCGTTTACACCAAGCCCGTAATCGGCACAAAGGAGGAAATCGCAACTCTCGACGCAAGCTACGAACACTTGCAGAGCATGCGCGACCAGGTTATCGGCATGGGCGTGCTTCCCCCAGTGGAGAAATGGAACGAACTTAACCCCAACCTCTGATTGCGGTTATTTCCATAAGTAAAGTAAAAATCTGTGGCACAGATGTGCTGCGGATTTTTTTTGTCGTGCCACTCCGGCGGGATTTCCAAAAAACTAAGCAGGATGTTTGGCGGAAAAGAATAAAAAGCTACTTTTGCATTTGATGAACGATATAAACTCACAGACATGAAAAAAGCTTTCTTTGCAATGATATTGCTTGCGGTGGCATCGTATGCCGGCGCACAGACAAACGAACCTGTTACCCTGCCTATGCCAATTGAAGCCCAGCGTCCCGTGGTTATCCAGCAGCCGCGCTTTGGCTATCTCGACTACCGCGCAGTGTTCGAATCGATGCCCGAATACGCCGAGGCGCAAAAGAGCCTTGCGGAAATCAAGGCGAAGTATGACACTGAAACCGCCCACAACGAGGAAACGTTCAAGCGTATGTATCTTGAGTTCCTGCAAGGGCAGAAGGATTTCCCGCAGACTATCATGTTGAAACGCCAGAAAGAGTTGCAGGAGGCGATGGAAAGCGGCGTGAAATTCCGCAATCAGGTGACTGACTTGCTCAACAAGGCGCAGCAGGATCTTGAAAAGCCTTTGCTGGCACGGCTCGACAGCGCGATTTCGCTTGTGGGCATGGAGCGCGGTTACGACGTGATTATAAACACAGGCGAAAGGGGATTTCCTTTCATAAACAAGGTTACGGGCGAGGATGTAACGCAGCTTGTCAAGGATAAGCTTGCGGCAATAAAGCCATGAGCCTTCCCGAAAGCGGGGCGATAGGGGTGTTCGACAGCGGATATGGCGGGCTTACAATTTTGCGCCGCATACGCCAGTTGCTGCCGCAGTATGACTATATGTTCCTTGGCGACAACGCACGCGCCCCGTATGGCACACGTTCCTTTGAGATTGTTTACCAGTTCACGCTCGAGGCGGTAAAAACGTTGTTCGGGCGCGGCTGCCGTCTCGTGATACTCGCCTGCAACACTGCTTCGGCAAAGGCCCTGCGCACGATACAGCAGAACGACCTGCCGCAGATAGACCCCGAAAGGAGGGTGTTGGGCGTTATACGCCCCACGGTCGAGGCCATAGGCGGCATAACGCGCAAACGCCATGTGGGCGTGCTCGCAACAGCCGGCACAATACATTCCGAATCGTACAATATGGAAATCGGAAAACTCTTTCCCGACATCAAGGTAACGGGACAGGAGTGTCCCATGTGGGTTCCGATAATCGAAAACCGCGAATACGCCTCGCCCGGGGCTGATTATTTTGTCAGGGAATATATAGACAGGCTGCTTGAAAAAGACCCGGAAATAGACACCATTATACTCGGTTGCACGCACTATCCGCTTATGATTGACAAGATAAGGCAATACACGCCCGAGGGCATACAGCTCGTGCCGCAGGGCGAGTATGTGGCGAAAAGCCTTGCCGACTATCTTTCGCGCCATGCCGACATGGCGGCGCGTTGCACCAAGGGCGGCAGATGCGAGTATTTCACGACCGAAGACCCGCAGCAGTTCAGCCCCTCCGCCTCCGTTTTCATGTGCGACAACGTGGAGGCGCAACAAATTTCGTTGCAGTAATCAGAGTTTCTTCGGTAAATCAGAAAAATGCCCGCCGTAATGGCATATGCGGCACACCGTACAAAAGTTCAGCTTTTAGTAAATCAAGGAATTGCGCCAATTGTAGGGGCGTATTGCATACGCCCAGAATTGCGTCGATTATGTAATTTGGTGTGGTGGTTTGCGGTGCGGTTTAATCGGTGGAGTAAAGGGCGTATGCCATACGCCCCTACATATATACTGTATGCAATCAAAAACAACATACGTCGTTCATATAATTTCCGCAAAACTATAATCGCTTGCTTTTCCCAAACTCCCCAAAAATTATATTTGATGTAGAAAAAACTATGTCCTATGTAGAAAAAATTATGTCTGATATAATTCAAACTACATCAGACCTTTTTTCGCTCATTGCAAGCATTTGAAATCCAATAACTTATAGAACAAACCCAATGTTGAGATAAAATGCTGTAAATCAGTCGCGTATGCCGCGATGTCGGCTTTGGCGAAAACGGTGTGGGATGACCGCCGGAATATGTGGCCGAAACGCCGCTTTGTGCGGCAGGTGTGGAAAATTTCCGCAAATAAGGGGAAATGTGCAAAAACAAGTGCCGTTGCGTGGGGCGTAATGCCAATAATTTCTTATCTTTGCGCACTATAAATGTGCATATAATAAACAAAAACAAGCAATGTCAAAGACAATAAACATCGTATTAGCTTTGGCCGGGGCTGTGGCTCTCACGTCTTGCAGCAAGATGGGCGCACTTTCGGCCGACAATTTCACTGTAACTCCCAACCCCATGGAAACCAACGGGGGCAAGGTTGACGTTACGATAAACGGAAAATTCCCGCAGAAATACATGAAGCGCAAGGCGGTGGTAACTGTTACCCCCGTAATGAAATACAGCGGCAACCAGACGCCCGGACAGAGCGCACGCTTCCAGGGCGAGAAGGTTGAGGGCAACGACCAGGCAATCTCCTACAAGGTTGGCGGCAACTATACTATGAAGAACTCCTTCAAGTATGTGCCCGAGATGCAGCAGAGCGAGCTTTATCTGAAGTTCGACGGCAAAATAGGCAAGAAAACCGTTAAGATACCCGAAGTTAAGGTGGCTGACGGCGTTGTTGCCACAAGCGAGTTGCTGAAGCGCACGCTTGCGTCGGCAAATCCCGCAATCGCCCCCGACGCTTTCGTGCACGTGCTGAAGCAGAAGCAGGAGGCGAGCATCCAGTTCCTCATCCAGCAGGCCAAGATCCGCAACTCGGAGCTGAAAAAGACTTCCGTGCAGGATTTCATCAAGACTTTGCGCGACATCAAGGCTGATCAGGACCGCAAGGAGCTTAACAACGTGGAGGTTTCGGCTTACGCTTCACCCGACGGCGGTCTGAAACTGAACGACAAGCTCGCCGCACAGCGCGAGAAGTCGAGCAAGGGCTACGTGAACCAGCTCTTGAAGAAGGAAAAGGTGAACACCAATGTTGACACCCGCTATACGGCTCAGGACTGGGACGGTTTCCAGGAACTTGTGTCGGCTTCGAACATTCAGGACAAGGAGGTTATTCTCCGCGTGCTTTCCATGTACAAGGATCCCGAGCAGCGCGAGCAGCAGATAAAGAACATTTCCTCCGCATTCCGCGAACTGGCTGACGAGGTGCTTCCGCAGCTCCGCCGTTCACGCCTCACCATCAACTACGACCTCATAGGGCGCAGCGATGACGAGATTGTTGAGCAGTACAAGAACGACCCCTCGCAGCTTTCCGTTGAGGAGCTTCTCTATTCCGCAACATTCACCGAGAACCCCACAGAGCAGGAGGGTATCTACAAGAAGACTTCCGAACTTTACCCGAAGGACTACCGCGCATTCAACAACCTTGCAGCCATTGCCTATATGAAGGGCGATGCTTCGGCAGCGAAGAACTACATCGCCAAGGCAAACGCAGCCAAGGCCAACAACCCCGAGGCCAATGTCAACGCCGGTATGCTCGCACTGCTTGAGGGCGATGTTGACGCAGCTCAGAACTACATTGCAAAGGGTAATGGCGCGAACAACTACAACGAGGCTCTCGGCAACCTGAACATCGCGAAGGGCAACTACGCACAGGCTGCAAACTACTTCCGTGGCGTTAAGACCAACAGTGCGGCTCTTGCGCAGATTTTGAGCAAGGACTACGACAGTGCCTCAAAGACGCTTGCCGGGGTTTCAAAGGCTGACGCTACCACGAGTTACCTGAAGGCTGTTCTCGCAGCACGCACAGGCAACAAGCAGGACGCTATCAGCAACCTCAAGGACGCTGTGGCAAAGGACGCAACATACGCTTCATACGCCGGCAAGGATTTGGAATTTGCCAAATTCGCCGCTGACGCTGCTTTCAAGAGCATCGTGAAGTAACACTGCGGCAAGGCAGGCATCATGCGTAGCCGCAATTATATGGTAATAGCACTCGCAGCTCTCGTTTTCGGGGGCTGCGGTGTGCCTAAAAACAGGTTTCGGCTGGACGGAAAATTCAAGAATATCCGTTCAGCCGATATCTTCATTTATTCCGAGGACAAGTATGACACCCTGCGCATACGCGACGGCAAGTTTGTGTATGAGCGCGATTTGACAGAGCCGGAAATCCTCACAATACAATATCCCGACTTCTCGCAGCGCAAGATAATTGCCGAGCCGGGAAAGGTGGCGAAGTTCGTTACGGATGCCGCAGATTTGGCAAAGACACGCGTAACCAAGACCGAGGAGAACGAGCTGCTCACACAGTTTTACCACGACATAGAGGGCAAGCGCGAAGACCAGGTGAAGAATATCGCCGCTGACTTCGTGAACAAAAACCCCAAGACCTTGGCGGCGCAAGCTGTGTTCGAGAATTACCTGCTTGAGGTGAAAAACATCGACGCGCCGTTGGTGAAGCGTCTTTTTACGCTACTTTTGAAACAGCAGGCGCACAATTCCCATCTGAGTGGGCTTGCCGGCAAAGTTATGCCCATGCTTTCCACAATGCCAGGCGCAAAAGCCCCGGATTTCAAGGTGAAAACTTACAAGGGCAACGAAGTGTCGTTAAAGGATTTCGCAGGAAAATATTTGCTTGTCAGTTATTGGGCTTCGTGGGAGTATGACAGTTTTCAGCAGATACGAGGGCTGAAAAATCTTGTGAAGCCTTTCATGGGGCGTATGGCACTTGTGAACGTCTGCCTCGATTACGACATACGCAGCTTCCGCAACACGATGACCCGCGACACGCTTCCGGGAAACAACATCTGCGACCAAAAGGCTTGGAACAGCCCATTGGTAAGATTGTTTGGCGTTAGCTATGTGCCGGGAAACGTTCTTGTTTCGCCCGAAGGCAAGATACTTGCCCGCGACATCAGACAGTCCGACCTCAAGGCGCGTCTCGGCAAATACATAAAACCATAACCCAAAAACTTCCCGCCATGCTTGTGCGCCTGTATTCAGCAGCCGTCAACGGTCTTGACGTAAAAACGGTGGAGGTTGAGGTAAACATATCCAAAGGTGCCAACTACTCCATTGTGGGTCTGCCCGACAGTGCCGTGCGAGAGAGCTATTTCCGCACACGCACGGCAATTTCCAACAGCGGTTTCCACCAGTCCACGGCACATATCGTGGTGAACCTCGCCCCTGCCGACTTGCGCAAGGAGGGTTCGGGCTACGACCTGCCAATAGCCATAGGCATTCTCGCAGCCGAGGGGGCGGTTTGCAAGGAACGCCTCGAAAAGTTCATGCTTGTGGGGGAACTCGGGCTTGACGGCACTCTGCGCCCTGTGCGCGGCGCTTTGCCAATATCAATTCATGCCCGCAAGGAAGGGTTCGAGGGGCTGATTGTGCCAAAGGCAAATGTGCGCGAGGCCGCAGCCGTGAACAAACTCAAGGTATATGGGGCTGACAGCTTGGCGCAGGTGGCAGCGTTTTTCAACGGCAGGGAGGAGATTGCGCCAACCGAGATAGACACGCGCCGCGAGTTCTACGAACACCAGGCATCCTATATGGAGGATTTTTCGGACGTGCGCGGACAGGAAAACGTCAAGCGTGCTTTCGAGGTGGCGGCAGCCGGCGGGCACAACATACTGCTCGTGGGAAGTCCGGGCTGCGGCAAGTCGATGATGGCAAAGCGGCTTCCCTCAATACTTCCGCCCCTTACCCTTTCGGAGAGCCTTGAAACAACCCAGATACACTCTGTGGCCGGAATACTTGACGACAAAACATCGCTCGTAACGGTGCGCCCGTTCCGCAACCCCCACCACACCATTTCCGACGTGGCTCTTATCGGAGGCGGCACGAATTTCATGCCAGGCGAGATAAGCCTTGCGCACAACGGTGTGCTTTTTCTTGACGAGCTTCCCGAATTCAGCCGCTCCGCCCTCGAAACAATGCGCCAGCCGCTCGAAGACCGTATGGTGAACATCACGCGCACCAAATATAATGTAACCCTCCCGTGTTCGTTCATGCTGGTTGCGTCGATGAACCCCTGTCCGTGCGGCTACCACAACGACCCCACGCACACCTGCGTGTGTTCCCCGGGGCAGATACAGCGTTATATGAACCGCATTTCCGGTCCGTTGCTCGACCGCATTGACGTGCAGGTGGAGATACAGCCTGTGCCGTTCAAAAAGTTGTCGGATGCCGCTCCCGGAGAACCGTCGGCGGAGATACGCAAGCGCGTCATTGCCGCCCGCAACATACAAGGCGAGCGTTTCAAGGACACAAAGGGAGTTTACTGCAACGCGCAGATGTCCGACAGGATGATACACGAGTACGCCGCCCCCGATGAGCATGGGCTTAAAATCCTGCGTATGGCAATGGAGAAGCGTTCACTGAGCGCACGCGCCTACATCCGCATACTCAAGGTGGCGCGCACCATTGCCGACCTCGCAGGGAGCGCAACCGTAACGGCGGAGCATATCGGCGAGGCCATAGGCTACAGAAACCTCGACCGCAGCGATTGGGCGGAAAACTGAAGAAAAACGTATAAGATATTTCTCACGAAACCGCAGATATCGCCAAAATCGTGCAAAACATTGAATTTCAAGAAAATAACTAAACAAAAGATACCTGCGGTAACGATTTGTTTTTCAAGGGTTTGAAAGTGGCGAAAAAAGGTCTGATGTAGTTTGAATTATATCAGACATAATT
>CAVCON010000038.1:0-15585 GCA_963603805.1 Oscillospiraceae bacterium | reverse complement strand
CAACATGAGTGTGCCGGATGCAATACAGCAGTTGATAGGCTTTTATCCCATAAGGGTGACGCAGATGGACAATGTAATCGTTGTGGAATGCACCCAGAAAGCCTCCTCCAAGATGACAGGGCGCGTGGTTGGCTTGCACCAACGCCCGATAGAGTATGCCAATGTCGCCTTGCTCAATGTCGGCGACTCCGCGTTCATCACAGGCGGCGTAACGAATGAGAACGGCAGTTTCGTGATACCTTGCGAGGCGGAGAAAGCCATTGTGAGGGTTAGCTGCGTGGGCTATAAAACGGCTTATCATACATATGACACAGGAAAGATAGGGACTGTAACCTTGCAGGAAAGCGCAATTCATCTGAAAGGTGTGCAAGTGAAGGCTATGCGCCAAAACATAAAGATGGGGCGCGAAGGAATTGTTGTGGATATACAAGGTTCTGAGTTGGGGAAACTGGGCACGGCAGCGGATGTTCTTAGGGAGATGCCGCGTGTCGATGTAGGGCGGGACGGAAAGGTGGAAGTTTTTGCCAAAGGTGTTCCGCTCATCTATGTCAACAGCAGACAGGTGAGGGACAACAAGGAGCTGGAACAACTGAAATCGGAAGACATCAAGAATGTTGAGATTATCACTTCGCCGGGTGCGAAATATGATGCCACGGTATCGTCGGTAATCCGCATAAATACCATAAACAGGCAAGGCGAAGGCTGGAGCGGACGAAGTTATGCCACTGCATCGTATAACAAATGGTGGGAAACGTCGCAGTTGCTGTCAGCCGCTTGGCGAAAAGGGAAGAGCGAAGTTTTTGGTGAAGCGTGGGGGGAGACGTGGCCAAGCGGAGAGGACAACACTCTTGCAAATGAGATAAAGGGTTCCAAGGATATTTTGGTCGCGCAGCATACCCTGTTGGACTATCGTTCGAAAGGCGCAGGAATTAAAGCCGGGTTTAACTATGCTTTGGATGAGGAAAAATCTTTCGGGTTTGCCTATAAATGCCAGTATATTGGTTCGGGAAAAGGGCGCACGCCGGAAAATGTGCAAAGGATATGGGAAAACGGAGAACAGACCGCTGTCGTGGACGAGACTTCTGAAATAGACGCAGGATTTTGCCCTGTGCATGACCTGAATGCGTATTATGCCGGAAAGCATGGCAAGCTGGGGATAGACTTCAATGCCACTTGTCTTTGGAAGAAGCAGGGCAGGGATATGTATGTCCATGAAAGCAGCGCGGAAGTTGACAGCCGCGATGTTCATACGAGTAACTGGCAGCACGGCAATATGGTTGCGGGGAAATTGGTGTTAAGCTATCCTGTAGGGAAAGGGATGCTGATAAGTGCCGGCTCTGAAGTTACATCTTCGACAATGAGAGGCGAGTATGCCAATGCAGAACAGTTTGTGGGGGCTTCGGATAACAAAATATCGGAACGGAATATCGCCGGCTTCATGGAATACTCTTTGTCCTTTGGGGCTTGGAACTTTGGTGCCGGGGCGAGGTATGAACACGTGAAATCGGATTACTATTCGTTCGGCAAATGGGAAAGAGAACCGAGCCGCCGATATGCCGACTGGTTTCCCTCCGCTTCGCTGTCCTGGAACAGGAACAAGTGGAGCGTGCAGCTTGATTACACCTGCAAGACACGGCGGCCGAGCTACCGCAGCTTGCGCAACGAGGTGCAGTATGGCAACAGGTACAGCTATGAGGGAGGCAATCCTTATCTCCGACCTTGCATAATCCATAATGTTGATTTTACGGCGGTTCATTCTTGGCTTTCGGTCAACGCGGGTTACAACTATACCGACAAACCGATGATATGGAATGTTTCGCTCTATCAGGGCAAGGACATTGCTTTCTTCCGCAGTGTCAACTTCAGGCGTTGTCAAGAAGTGTACGCTTCGTTAGTGGCGTCTCCACGCTTTGGCTGGTATAACCCGATGCTTGAAATCGACTATTGCCAGACCTTTCTCAACGCCGGCGGCTATGACATCACAAGGCCGTCGAGCAGGCCCAACTTCATCTTCAAGCTCAACAACCGCTTCCTTATCACCAAGACCTTGAAAGCCTTTTTGGACATGAAGTATCGTACAGTGGAATATGACGGTGTGCAATACAACAAACCGCATGGCTTTGTGAATGTAAGGGTGAGCAAGTCCTTGCTCAAGGATGCTTTGGAGATAAGTGTTTTTGCCAACGATTTGTTTCGTATGAGCAGGGAGCGTTGGAAGATGTATGGCAGTAATGTCCTGGCTTCCAAAGATTGCTATGGCTATTATCGCAAGATAGGCATGAGCGTTTCCTATAACTTCAATGCCACCAAGAACAGGTACAAGGGTACGGGTGCCGGCAATGCGGAGAAGGGGAGATTGTAAGGCGGTGTTTTAATATACGAGCCGTGTTTCAATAAAAAGCCAAGCTCCATATAATAAAGACACTCTTACCCCTTAATCTACAGGAAGTTACAGATATTTGTAAAGGCTTTTGCAAGTTGTTGTTTGTCAGGTGTTTGCAAGCGGCGAAAAAAGGTCTGATGTAGTTTGAATTATGTCTGATATAATTTTTTCTATGTCCTATGTAGTTTTTCCCATGTCTGATGTTGTTTTACGAACACAGGGTATGGCGGCGTTTGCATGGGCTTTGCGTGGCGTGTGTCGCCTTTATTTTGCTTAACTTTGCATTCACTATGTTGAGAAGCAAGGTTGATTTCGACTTGAAGGCGTTGCAAAGGGAATGCCTCAAGATAATGGATATGTTCGATGCCGTGTGCCGCGCCCACGGACTGCGTTACTATATGGCGTGCGGCACTATGCTCGGGGCTGTGAGGCACAAGGGTTTCATTCCTTGGGACGATGATGTGGACCTGTATATGCCCCGTCCGGACTATGACACGCTGTGCCGGCACAGCAACGAATGGCTGCCGGCGGACATGAAGCTCTGCAACCAGGACACCGACATCACCTTTCCCCACTACTACGGCAAGGTGGAGGACACCGGCACCACGTTTGTGGAGCGCACGTATCTGGGGCATTACGGAGGGGCATGGATTGACATATTCCCCATAGACGGTGCACCCGAAAACGAGGCGGAGAGGAAAAGGCATATAAGGCGTTTCAGGAGGTGGCGCAGGATGCAGTATTATGTTTACCGCAATCCGTGGAAGCACGGACACAACATAGGCGGGGCATTTGTGTGGATAGTGCAGAAACTGTATTCGAAACGCTATGTGAACCAGAGGCTGCAAAAGGTGATACGTGAGTATTCGTTTGACGACCACGACCTGCTCATGCCGCACAATGACAAGCAAAAGACGTTCACCAAGGCAACGCTTGGCGTGAAGCCGGTGGAATATGAGTTTGAGGGCAGGAAATTCTTCGGCATGAAGGACTACGACAAATACCTCACCACAATTTTCGGCGACTACATGACTCCGCCCCCCGAGGACAAGCGAGTGGTACATCACAATATTGAGTATTGCGACTTTAATTTGCCCATAGCCGAATACCTCAAGAGAAAAGGGAAATAAGGGAAAAATTGCATCGGGTCTATAAAACAATAATCCCGGCAAACACAAAAGTCTGCCGGGATTATTGTTTGTTATGCACCGCAACTTACTCGTATGTGTCGGTGTCGTAGCCGTAGGTGGGGGCTTGCTTCAGAGTGGAATAGTCCTCTTGGGATTCCTGTATTCCGCCCAGGCCTATGCCCGACGCTCCGCTGTTGGTGCGTATAAGGTCGCCGCAGATTGCAATGTCCCAGTCGGTGCGCGAAGCCCATTGGGTGTCGGCTATGCTGTCGCCGAAGCTGCTCACGCCAACTTGCTTGTTTTGCTCAAGGGAGTAGTAAACCCATTTGTCGTTGCTGTTGGAGATTTGTGTCGCAGTGTGTTCCTTGCCCGCTTTAATTCCGTCGGGGTTTGGCGAATCGGAGGAGCAGGAGGCGAACGCCGCAACGCATAAAAGGATTGCTGTCGTGAGTGTATGTATTGCTTTCATCAATTCAGGAATGTATAGTTCATGTTAATGTTGTCGCTGCTTCCCGAGAATTTCAGCTTTGCGATGTGTCCGTTTGCGGTGCGCACCACGTAGGTTTTGCCGCTGACATTGCCTCTTTCATCGAGTGCGCTGTGGCTGCTTGCGGAGAAATGTCCCGGGTGGAGCGTGGAAAAACTGAAATTGTTGCTGCCGAGTTGCAGGGTTTTGCCCTTGATGTTGCGGCACACGTATTCCACAGGTTTGTTTCCGCGATAGTCATAGACGGAAAGGTAGTCGATTGTGCCTTCGCCGGCTTTGCCGCGCTGGCTGCGCACAACGTTTAGGAAGTAACGCCCATATTGCGCGTTTTCGGAGGTTATGTGGTCGGTGTAGTCGATGCCGAACTCCATTATTCCTTTTGTGGCATCGTCTCCGTAGCTCCCGGTCATGGCATGATCGCCGCCCTGGTTGGCAACAATGATGCTGTTGTAGTTGTTGGGCGTTGACAGTGCGTAGGGGTTGGGATCTGCGCCGTATGTTAGCCGCAGGTCGTTGCGCGAGGAGTAGTTCACGCGTATTTTGAACATAATCTTGGGTTCGTGCACGTAAACGTCGCACCCCTGCATCGTTGAGCTTAGGGATATTTCGCTAACGTTGCGGCGGTTGGTGAAGAAGTGGTACGGAAGGTAGAAGCGTCCGTTGTCCGCCCACCAGTTGCCCCATGTGTTCACAACGATAAACGCGCCGTGTTGGGTGTTGCCGTCGGCATCGGTGCTTTCCACCGTGTCGTCATATCCCACTATGGTCAGCGCGTGCGCCCCGGTTGTGGCGAGCTTTGTGAGTATCGACTTGTAGCCTGTGAGGCTCGGCCCTTTGTAGTAGTCGTTTATTGTCCAATCGGACGAGCGGGTGGAAAAAGTGAGTATGCCGCCCGCCTTGGAGCCGTCGCAGCGGTCGTAAAGGTATTGCTTGATTGTTTGCAGCTCCTCATCGGTGGTTGCGTCGTACTTTGTGATTTTCTTCACGCGGTAGCGCGAGGCGTTGTGATACTTTTCGTATCCCGAAGCCCATTTGAACTGGTAAACCGAAGCATAGCCGTAGTCGGCTTCGGTCATTACGCCGAAATTCTTGGCAATCATAAGCCCCTCGTCCACAAAGCCGCCGTTGTCATCACCGTCGTTCACGAAATTCCAAGTGAACAGGTAGGCAAATTGGTTTGCTTTGCTTGCCGAAGCGTTGCGGTCGAGCAGACGGTTTATTTCGTATGTGAACATATAGCCTATGCCGGAAGCCTGGGCGCATGAGCCGCCTTTTTGATTGACAAGCGGGGGAAAGTATATCTGCTTTGAATTGTCAACAAAAGTGGGCAGCGCGGCGGCGTTAACGCTGGTTGCAAGCGTTGCCGCGCAAAGGGAAAGTTTTATGGTTTTTGCTATGTGCATCAATCCTTCTTGTTTTTGGTTCTGTTGTAGGTTTTGAGTGCCTCGTTGCGCACTTCGGGCGCATAGTTGCTGTCTTCGCTCACCTGTTTTGCGAACTCGGCAATCTTTGCGGACTGGTATGAGCAGTTGCGCCAGCCGAGGGATTCGAGAATCATGGTCTGCACCTCCGGGTTCTTGGTGGTTTTCACCGTTTCTATGAGACGTCCGATTTCGTAGGGTGGGGTGAAGTTACGCGTGGTGCGTATGGCCATGCGGCGGCGTTTGATGGGAGTTTCCTCGTTGCAAACTTCATCAATGTCGCTTATCCATTTCTTTGCGCTGCTGCTTATGGCCTTTGCGATGCCCCTGCGTATGCTGTCTTTGCTGAGGTAGCAAATGCTGTCGTTGTCGAACTGGCGGGCGAACTCTGCAAGAAGCTTGTCTTCGGGGAACATGGACAGCGCGTTTTGTGCGCTGAAGTTGCAGCGTTCCGAAGTGTTGTTGCTTATGGATATGCGGATGAGGGCGGGGATGAGGCGCGGGTCGCCGCTCTTGCTTACGTAGTTGAGCGAGAAACGCTGCACGAGTTCGTAGCTGTCGTCAACGCCAAGGCTGACGGCTTTTATGAAATCGTCGTTGTGGTCCTCGGAAAGCGATGTGAGAGCCTGTACCCTGACAAGTGCCGACTTGGAGTTGCGGAAGATGTTGAGCAGCTCTGCGGACGAAATCTTGCCGGCTTGCTGGTATTGTTCGATTGCCATGCTTTTGAGGTCGGGGTATTTGTCGTTCTTGAGGTATTTCGCCCATACCTTGTAGTTGTTGGCGGCAAGAAGTTCATTGATGTTGCCAACGGAAGGGTCGGCAGACGCAAAAGAGAACGTCGGGTCGCCGATAACCTGGGATTCAAGATAGCCGCTGAATCGCGGAATGAAACCTACGTTTGCGCCAAGACCCAAAAGCCCCATATAGCGGTCGCTCCATTTGTCCTGCAACACGTTTACGGAGTTTGCTATTACGGCAACTGTCTTGCCGGGATTGAAGATGTATTCGTTTGCGATGCAGTCGTCAAGGTGGAACGAGCCTGTGAAGCAAGCGTCAATCATCACTATGCGGCAGTTCGGCTTGTAGCCGTGGGCCTTGAAGTCTGCAATGGTAAGGTCAACATCGGCATCGTCAATGGAATCTTTCTTTACAACTTCCGGATCGTAGGCATCGCTAAGCCACGAAGCTGGGACATCCATGAATTTGAGCAGCTTTGTTGTGATGCTGTCCTTGTCCTTGCCTTTGTCGTCAACGGCGTGGTGGAGGTTTGCGCGGAGGTATGCCTTGATGAAATCCTTGGCTTGTTGCGGAGACCTCACTTCGGGCAGCCCGTCAAAATATTGCGTGTCGGGTGCGCCGTGGTGGTGGAGAATGGCATAGTCAAGTTCGAGACGCTGAAGCTCGTTCATGAGAAGGAATTTCGTTACCGGCTGTTGGTCGTGCGATATGTAGCCTATGCCGTTTTTCTGCTGCAAAAGCCAGGGGAAATGTTCGTAAAGTCCGAGTTTTTCGTCAATGCGTGCCATTACCGAACCGGAAACATAACCGTGTCCGTTGAAATAAATCATTTGGTTAAGCTTGTTGTTGCTGCGTTTTTCAGCCACAACCTTGCGGAGGTAGGCGCGCAGTTTCTCATAGCGGCTTGTTCCGCCGGCATCTGTGGGGCGTATGCGCCCGGAATAGATTGTCGGACGCAGATACTGCCTTGACTCTGCCTTTAACGAGTAGTAGAAGTACGGCTTCACGGAGTCTTTGTCGAGAAACTGGAATTTCAGCCCCAAGTCATCGTAGAACCTGTCGGAGGGCACGGACGATTCGCGCCTGTCGTTTATTTGGTTCATCTTGAAAGCCGATGTCATGTGCTGCGCATCGCGTATCATGGCAACAGGAATGTCTCCGAGAAGTGCCGTTCCCTCAATGGGGAATGGCTTTTGGGAATGCAACCGTGTCAGTTCGGCGCGGATGGAGTCGGGAACGCCCCATTTGTCCTGCACGATAAACACTTTAAGACCGTTTACATCTTCTATGGCCTTGGCATATTCGTTTATTTCGCTTTTCGCTTCCTGATAGCTTTTGGGGTCAACCACAATGGCGAAACCTCTTTTTACAGCGGCGGCGGTTTGCAGTGAGACGCAAAGCGTGATGATTGTCAGAATGCTGTTTATAGTTCTATTGTGCATATAGCTGTGTGAAATTGTTATGTATTCTTGATGTTTTGCTTTAGCGTTTGTTCCACATTATGCGGTTGTAGGTCTTGAGAGCCTCCTCGCGCACGGATTCGCTCTGCGAAGAGTCGTCGCTAAGCTGTTTTGCCGCTTTTGCTATCGCGGGTGCTTGGTAGGAATATTTGTACCACCCCATGGCTTCAAGCAGTGGGATGCTCCTTGCATCGTTCTTGCTTTCCTTGATGAACTTCATCATGTCGGGGATGCGTGAATGCGGGCAGTAAAGTCTCATGCAGGAGGCACTGAACTTGAATGCCTTGTCGCTGAGTGTGTCGGCGATTATCGCGTCAACTTCCTTCTCCCAGTAGTTCCCGTATTTAGAGATAATCTGGTAGTGCTTTGCGCCAACGGAATCCTTGTCCACATAATTTATCTTTGGCCATATTTCGTTATATGTCCTTTGCAGCACATCTTTCGGGAAAAACTCCACGGCCATTCTTGCATCGGTTTTCACCCTTGCCGAAGTGCTCGGGCTGATCCATGTAAGCATCAGCGGTTTTGCAAGTTCTTCGCTGCCGTTGAACTTCATGTAGTTCATGGCAAAACGCTGTACCATTTCGTATCTGTCCTCTGCGGCAACGGCAATGCCTTTCACGAAGTCGGTGTTGTTGAAGCGGGCAAGCAGTTGCAGGGCTTGCATCCTCACTTGGTCGTAAGGGGATGTTTTCAACAGTTCGAGCAATCTTGAGGAACTGACTTTGCCGTTCCAGTAATCCTGTGTCAGTTTCCAAACCATGCCGTCGGCAGTTTCGCTTTCCTTGATGCCTGTTTCGAGGGCGAAGCAGAATGTCGGGTCGCCTATTATATGGCTTTCGAGAAGTTCCTGCTGGTTGTTCACCTCCCCTATGGTGTGTCCGAAAGCAAGCAAGCCAAGCATACGGTCGTACCACTTGTCTTGGATAACATTGACGCTGCCTCCCATGCAGGCTACTGTTTTGCCGTTTGAGAAGATGTATTCGTTGGCGATGCAGTCATCATTTTGGAATGCGCCGTTGAAGCACGCGTCGAAAATAACAATGCGCGAATTTGGATTGAACTTGTATTCTGCGAAATCAGGGAGGTGAAGGTCGCGCATCTTCTCGTCATACTCCTTGGGCATATCCTTGTGTTCCTTGCTCAAGTACTGCGTGTCGAAATCTCCGTGGTGGTGGAGTACGCTGAGGTCGAGTTCTTCCCTTTGGAGTTCGTCCATAAGCGAGAACTTTATGTATTTGTCTTGGGCGTAGTCAACATATTTTACGGCTTCCCTTGTGCAATTCTTCAGCCATGGGAAATGCTCGTAATATTGTATTTTCTCGTCCATCACGGCCACGCGGCTTTCGTCTATCGAACCCGAGCCTGTGAAAAAGAAAATGCGGTCGAGCTTGTTGGCTGCATTCTTTTCCGCCACAACCTTGCGCAGGTATCTGCGCAGTTTGTCGTAGCGGCTTGTACCTCCGGCATCGGTGGGGCGTATCCTGCCCGAAAACAAATTGCTGTGTATGTATTGTTCTGACTTGCCTTTCAAGGAATAATAAAACAGGGTTGACGTGCTGTCTTTTTCCAGAAAGCGGAATTGCAGCCCGAAGTCGTCATAAAAACGGTCGGAAGGCACGCTCGACTTTTCTTTCGGGAAACTCTGGTTCATCTTGAAGGCGGAGGTGAGGTGCTGTGCGTCTCTAATCATCGGGATTGGGATGTCTCCGATGAAAACAACGCCCTGTATCTTGCCTTGATAATACATACTGCGCAGACAAGAGCGTATGGAGTCGGGCACGCCCCAGCGGTCAACAATGGTGTAAACCTTCATCTTGTTCACGTCCTTTATTGACTTTGCGTAAGCCTCCACTTCGTTTTTGGCCTCGTTAAGGCTTTTTTGGTCAATAATAATTGCAAATCCTTTTGCTGCTTTTACCGGCTGCAAAAGGATGAGTGTAAGGGCAAGGAATGCCGCAGTTTTTCTTATCGTCATAATTCGTGTATCTTGTCTTGCTTACGGTTTACAGTGTGAGGTTCAGTCCAAAATCCATGTATGCCTGCGACTTTCCGTCATAGCGGTTGCTGTATTCGTTGCCGCCATTGTAGAAGCGGCATGATGTCTTTCCGTAAACGGTGAGCCATGTCGGGGTTTTGTACAGGCTTATGGGAATGTTGAGAGCCAGACGCACGTTGAAGCCCGCAGCTTTTGCCGTGGCGTATTCAAACGATGGGGCTGTGTATTCAGTGAACAGCTTGTTGCGCACAGTTCCGAAAGTCGGCGTTCCCAAGGTTGTGCGGTAGAATGCGCCCAATGTGCTTTCGAGTCTGAGTTTGTTTATGTCCCAGTTCTTCGTGCCCTCGGCAAGAACGTTTGCAATGGTGTATTTTTGTTTGTTTGCGTCAAGCTCGTATTGGGTAATGTCGGCGTTGTAAACTCCGAACTTAGCGCGTGCCGACCAATCGGGCATTTCGTCTTTCAGTCCGTCAATGCGGTATTCCAAAGACGCATCGGCGTATGTGGCTTCGTGGTTTTTGTCCTTGCTCAATATATTAAAGTAAACAAGGTTCGCGTGTTCCGTGTCAACCTTGCGCTCTTGGTCATACCAATAGCCTTCGCCCTTGTTAAGTCCCGCGCTTACCGAAATATTGTGGCGCAGTGCGTCAGAGCCGAACGTGAGGCGGTCGTAGAGCGAAAGTTTGTTGTTTTTGTAGTCTCCGCCTTTGAAGGTGTAAGTGGAGCCGCCGTCTTCCGCGTTCTCCGTGTTTGTGTTGAAGCCGAGTTCAAGCAGGTTCTCAAATTCTCCGAACTTTGCGTTCCATTGCGCGTTCACCCCAAGGCGCGTGCCTTCGTAGTTGCGTTTGCCGCTGCCGCCGTCGTGCGAAGTGAAAGTATGGTAGTCGCCCATGCCTTTCATAAGGAAATAAACGTTGTTTATAAGTCCGTTTATAACGGCATGAGACATATCCGAGCGGAAAATATCAACGTCTGCCGAAAGTCCCACACTGTGGCTGTCGGAAAGTTTGTACCATGCGCCCGGATTTACAAGGAAGTGCATCGAATTTGTCTTTGGGCGTGGGTCTTCCTGGTCGGAAAGGCTTCCTGTTGTATATTTAAGTTTCAGACCTGCAATGAAATTGTCGTTAAAGCGGTATGCCGAACCCATGTGGAGCGTGAACTCCTCGATGTTGGGGTTGCTGTTAATCGAGTCGCCAAGGACAAACGGGTTTTCGGGCGTAGTCATGTACGAGTTGTTCCATTTGTGGTTGTAGTCCTTGCTGTTTAGGTACTTGATATTGCCGGACAAACTGAATTTGCCTATTTGTTTGAGTCCGGAAATGTCAAGCGTGAAGTCGTTGTGCTTGCTTGATTTGTCAACAGCGTGGAACGCGCCTCTTTCAAAGTGTCCGTTAAACGTTATGTCGGCCAGCGTCTGAACCTTGTTGAACGAAAGTGCCACCGGGTTGTGGCTTTCGCTGTAGATGTTGTTGAGAAAGTTAAGTTCTTTGTAGTTCAGTCGGTCTTTGCGCGTGTTGTCGCTGTCCGTTACTGCGGCTTCAATTTGTGTTGAAATCGCGAAGAGGGTGATAAAGAAAAAAACTTTTCTCATTTTGTTGTGGATTATGGTTTGTTTTTTATTTGAAAAGCAGTGGGACGACGGTTTTGCGTGCCGCCCCACTGCCGATATTGCATTAAGTTATTATTCTTCTGTAAGCGGCTGGTTTGTCAGGAAGTCCTCTGAGGAGTTGTTGGTGTCCTGATAGTACTTGCGGCCGTCCACAATGTTTGAAACCTTGCGGCGTTCGCACTTTCCTGCGTAAGAGTCGCTGCAAAGCACGCCCTGCTTGTCGTCTTTCGGGAGGAAGAAGCCGTAGTGTTCGCTTGCGTTTGCATTCCAAACGTCAACAGCGTCGAGCACATACTTCGAAGGAATCATCATGTATTCCTGTGTGCTTGTTGTTCCCGGAGTTGTCTGGAAGTTGTTTGCGTCAGCTACGAAATCTTCGGGAGTAACGCCTTCGGGAAGTTTCACAAGTGCGAGAGCGATTGACTGCACGCCGAAGCCCCACATAGGCATATACTTGTTGTTGGTGAAGATTACCTTTAGGTTCTTTGCAGGATTGTCAACTTCCTGTGAGTTGTAGTCAAGATAAACCTCCCAGTCTGCGTTGCTCAAGTCGGGGCAGTTGGGGTCGTTTGCGTGATCTGCGTCAGCGTGGTTAACTGCGTCATTTGCGATTAAAATGCTCTGACCCGGCAAGAGGGGATAGTCTGTTCCGTTTCCGGGGAATGCAAGCACAGCACCGTTAGCCATAGGATAGAGGTCGGTGATGCCGTTTGCCTGCCAAGCGTTCTCGGTGCTCTGTCCTGCAAGCGCGGAAGCGAGGATGAGGTTGTCGAGATACTGAACCTCGTCGCTGTTGTTCACGATTTCAAAGAAAGAGTCCTTGATGTAGTACTGCTTGCCACCTGCGTTGTAGATGGTCTTGAATATGAGCGTTGACTGATAAGCCTTGCTTACAGGTACGCTTACAGTTGTCTCGCTGTAAACGTTTGCCTTTGCAAGACCGGTAACGAATGCCGTAGCCTCGTCCTTAACCTTTCCAGTTACGGAGAAGTCGTAAACGCCCTGCTTCAGCACAAGCGGAGTCTGCACGCCGGCAACATCGATAGTGTCGTTAACGCCTTTGTCGCTTTTAACAATAAGCTGAAGGTTCGAGATGTTTTCGATTGCCAAGCCGTCTTCAAGGCTGAGGTTTACTTGCACGGGGTAGGACTTTACGCCGCCACCGTTGTCGGAACTGCAGGCTGTGAATGCCGCTGACAAGCCGGCTACAAGCACTGCTGCGAAGATTTTGTTGAAAATTTTCTTCATCTGTCTTTTGTTTTTTAGAAATTGGTTTATTGTCGTTTTCAGAATTTCATTTTCAGCTCGGCACCAAAGTATGTGTCGGGGTAGAGCGATTGCTTTGCCCTTGTGTTCTTGTTTATGTGGTATTTCTTCATGCCGAGGAAGTTGTTTGCCATAAAGGAGATTTCGGCAATCTTTCCGAGTTCCTTTGTGAGGCGGAAGTTGAAGAGTGCCCACGGCTTTATGTTGTCGCTCTTGAACGAGTAGAGCAGGTAGCGTCCGTTGAGCAGACGGTATTTGTCCATGTTCTCAAACTCGGGCTGCCAGTCGGTCCATTCGCCCTGACGGTTGTAGAACCCGAGCGGAGACACTATGAACTCGCTGCCGTCGGCTGAAACATGATACTGTTTTGAGCCGTTTTTGCTTTCGTAGATGCTGCGCTGGCTCTCATACCACACCACCTGCATTGTGGTTGTGAACACAAGGTTCACTGCCGGAATGTGGGTGATGAAGCGAAAGTTGGTGTTTACCCTGTCGCTTATCGTTCCGCTTCCTGCGGGGAGCATCGAAATGTAGTCGTAGCCGTATCTCACATAGTGGAGGCTTGTTGCGTCCCTCCTTCTCTTTATGTGAAACCATGCGCCGTCAACAACGAGCGAAGTGCGCAATGCCTGCCATGTGCCGAAGTCCCACGAATACTCAATGCCGTGCTTGTCGGTGCTTGTGGTGTTGGCTGGGCGGTTCCAGGTGTTTATCTCGTTGCCAGCCTCGGTTGCAGCCGTGTATTGCTCGCCGTTGTAGGTGTAGGAAACCTGTTTGTCTGAATACATAAGGTTTGAGGCTTGGGGCAGTATCTCCTCGGGTATCTTGAATTTGGTGTAGTCGAGGGCTATGAACTGCGAGCTGAAGCCGAACTCGTTGCGGTGGCGTTCGCTGAAGAAGTTGATGTAGCCTTTCATCTGTCCTATGCGGGCGTTGAGTCCGATTTCCCATTTTGTGCTGCGGGCTGGCTTCAGGTCGGGGTTCTGCGTGTTGTCAACAACCTTTGTTGTCATCACGGCAAGGCGCGAGTTGTCCGCGCCGATTGCGCTGAAGCTCACGTTGTCGAAGTATGCCTTGTCGGGATAGAGGTAGAGCAGCGTGGGCATCTTGTTCGAGATACCGAAGCCGCCGCTTATGCTAAGTTTGTCGAATATGCTGTTGTTCTTTTTTGAAAGGAAGGTGAATTCAGTGTTCACACGCGGCTCGGCAACGAATATTGAGTTGCGTTTAGCCTTTTCCTTGTCGAGGAACAGGTTTGAGAGGCGCACGCCGGCATCGAATTGCAAATTAGTTGCACCCATGTTGAACGACGACACGTCGTTGAGGAACACCGAAAGGTTGTGGAGCGCGGGAATGTCCTTGAACTTGCGCGGGCGGTACGACTGTGCCTCGCCGGCCTTGGGCGGCAGGTTGAGGTCGAATTTCAGCCCGTAGCCCTGGTTGTCGTCAAGGCGGTATTCCGCGCCGGCTTTGATGTTGGTGTAACCCTTGTTTGCCAACTGTATGTATTTGTTGGCTTTCAACTGGGCGAAGACGTTGATGGGTATGCCCTCTATGCTGTAGTCGCTGTAATAAACCTTGGTGAGCATCTTTGCTATATGCTCCCCGGTCTCCATGCTTCCCGAAATCACACCGTCGGGGGTGGAAATCCTGTCGTGGTGGGTGTCGAGCGTGCGTGCCACCTGTCCCGAAAGGTCGTAGTCAAGTCCTGTGAGCCAGCCGTTGAGCTGCGCATGACCGTGAATGGAGAGCCTTCCGCCGGTGTTCTTGTTCTTGTATGTTAGGTCAAGTTCGCTCATCTGTTTGTCGAACTTGTAGTTGTTCACGTTGCTGTAGAATGAGCCGTTGACGTTGAACGTAACGGGGCGTCCGCTGTTTTTCCCGAACACGTTGGAATAGCCCACCGTCCCTGTGATGCGGTCGTAGCCTTGGTATTTGCGGCGCGTGTCGGCGTATGACTGCGACCAGTCCACACCCACGTTCATTGTTCCAGTGCCGAGGTTGAAGCCCTTGCCGGCGTATGCGAGTTTCGAGAACGGGTCGGCCTTGAATTTTGCCTCGAGCGGGCTGCGTCCAGCCTTGGTCTTTACAACCATAACTCCGGAAGTGAGGTTGCCGTATTCAACCGACGGTATGCCGCGTATCACTTCAACCGACTCTATGTTGTCGGCAGAGATTGTGCGCAGGTCTGCGCCGCGCCCGGCTGTGGTCTGGTTGTTCGCATCATCGGCCGAAGTGCTTGCGTCCTTGCCGTTGCGGGTGGGGGCTATGGCCTGAAGGTTGGCGTCGTTGCTTATGGGAGTTCCGTCGAGTATGATTGCCGTTCCGAGGGCGTTGTTGTCGTTGCTGCCTATTTCCCTCACGTTTGCCTGTGCGAGGTTGTTGAGCGTGGGGTTGGTTGTCAGTGCACCGGGCATGAGCTGCAACATATCGGCAAGGCTCTTGGGTTGGATGTGGCGCACCGCGTCTTGATCGACAATCGACTTCGAACCCATTGCCTGTTGCTTGGCGGTAACGGTTACGCCTTTCAGACTTAGCGACAGCCGTTCCATTTTCACGTCAAGGCGGTCTTTGCCGTTGCCCTTTATCCTTATTTTGCCGCGCACTTCCTTGCAGCCAAGACTGGTTACGTAGTAGTCGAGTTCGCCCACAGGAACGTTGGCGAACTTGAAGTTTCCTTTTTCGTCGGTGAGGGTGTACAGGGAATTGTTGAGTATTACGGAGGCAACTTCAACAGGTCTGCCCTCCGTGTCGAATACGGTGCCCTCCAGCCTGTGTGAGCGGTTGGTTTGTGCATTTGCAGGAATGCAGGATAACAGGGCTATGACGCAAATCGATGAAATTATGCTTTTTATGTCCGAAACGGTGTTCTTAATTCCCATGTCTGTAAATCTTGTATTTTGTGCTATGCAAAGTTAGTGGCTTTTTATATTATGGGTATAACCATATATGGGTATTTTGGGCATGAAAAGGAAAAAACTTTTCATATTGCGATGTTTGCAGCAAAATAGCCGTCTTTTTGCAACCAAACTTGATGTTTTTTCGTTGAATAGTACAGGGAAGTCCGCAGATAGAGTGGTTTTGCG
>CAVCON010000037.1:0-15820 GCA_963603805.1 Oscillospiraceae bacterium | reverse complement strand
TGGCATACAGGGCGTATGCAATACGCCCCTACAATTTCCGCAAAACCAATATCGCTAAAATTACATTTGACGTGGGAAAAACTATGTCCTATGTAGTTTGAATTATGTCTGATATAATTCAAACTACATCAGACCTTTTTTCGCCACTTATAAACGACAGAATTACAATAAGTTATAAAACTCTCTTGGTTTGTGGGAATATATTGATAACCAATGCGTTGCGATTTTGGGCAAACTTGTGGGATTGTGTTGCTGTTTTGGGCGGCGGCAAAAGAAATCCCCACCGCGCAACAAACAAACTGCACGGCGGGGACTGCCTTATATTATATATGCGTGTTGTCAGAGATTGAATGCCTCCTTGAGTTCGTCCATCGACTCGTCGCTCATGCCGTCGGGCTCAAAGCCCATGCACTTTGCGTCCTGGTATATCTGGGCGGATTTTACAAGCACGTCTATTTCGTCGAAAGCTTCGAGCGGATCGTTGCCTATGGCAACTACGCCGTGCTTCTCCCAAAGCACCACGTTGTGTTCCTGCAATCCCTTTACAGTTTCCTCGGCGAGTTTCACGCTCGACGGCATTTCGTAGGGGATTATGCCAAGACCCTTGGGGCAGAAGGCACGTGTCTCGGGTATCATCGACCACAGTAGGTGGGTGAGCACGCCCGGCTTGAGGTATTCCTTGTTGTGCGACATCGCCACAAGCTCAATGGGGTGGGTGTGTATGACGGCGCGGAATGGTGAGCCTTTTGCTATCAGGTCGTCGTGTATTGCGAGGTGGGACGGAAGCTCGGAGGTGGGCTTCACGGGGTTGTCGGCAATCATTTCATAGCTTTCGCAGTCGGGCAGTATGCGTATTATCGAGCCGTTGTCCATTGGCCAGCGTGCGAGGTCGCGCATACGGCATCCTGTGCCTTTGCAGTAGAATATTCCGCCCTTGATGTGGGGCAGCTTCATGCCTATGGCGGTTGCAGGGCCTATGGCGGGGAGCTTTGAGAGTGCTTCGGTGTCAACGAGTTCGGTGATGTTTACCGTGATGTTGCCGCCGTTGCGCTCGGCCCAGCCTTTTTGCCAGAGATAGCCGGCAACTTCGGCAGCTTTCATGACCTCGGCTTTGGCGCGAGGGTAATCTTCGAGTAGAGATTTCATTTTGTTTGTTGTTTTTTGTTCTGCCCGCCTGTTGGCGGCGGGCTTATTAAATCAAGGCGGACAGTTTGTAGTCTGTCCGCCTTGAGAGTTTCTGAATGTTTGTTATACCAGTTGCGGGAGGAAACACGACACAATCAGCGCCACAATGCCGGCGAGCAGCACGGCTATTGTCTTGCCTGAACAGCCTTTCCATTCCTTGAGGATGATGCCCCACACATTGGAGAACGTTACGTTGAGAGCCATAAGGATGCAGAACGAGAGCGTCATGAGGGTGGGCGATGACGTGAGGAAGCCTTTGCCGAGCGACAGGCCGAAGAACTGCGAGTACCACAGCGCACCGGCGAGGGCGCAGAACAACAGGTTGTTCGCCCACACAGAGCCGTTCTTGTAGTCGCCCCAAGTGTGGTTTTTGCCGTTCTGGAAGAAGCAGTAAACGGCGTTGGTTATGAAACCGCCGAACGTTACGAGCAGTGTGGCTGGAAGCGTGTGGAACATGGGGTTGGTGAGGTCGCCGAAGTTGATTTCCTTGCCGAACTCAAGCCCCACGTTGAAGCATCCGCTCATAAAGCCCGCAAGCAATGCGATGACTATGCCCTTGGGGAAATTGAAATCCTTGACTGCCGCCTTTTTCTCCTCTTCGGAGAGCGAAGCCGACTTCATGGCACCCGCCACACCGATTATGGCAATTCCCACAAGGGTTGCCACAACGCCAATCACCACGGCTGCGGTGAGCGTTGAGAGTGCGTCGAGTTCGGGGAAGAACGTGTTGAGCAGCACGGGACCCATGATTGTTCCCAGAGCGGCGCAGGTGCCAAGGGCGATTGACTGTCCGAGAGCCACGCCGAGGTAGCGCATGGACAGACCGAACGTAAGTCCGCCGATGCCCCACAGCACGCCGAACACAACGGTCATTGCCAGTCTGAAGTTGTCAGCCCCGGCAAAAAGCTCGAAGAGCGAATGGCCGGCCGGCACTGCGAGCAATGCGCCGAGAAGCGGGAACACAAGCCATGCGAACACGCCCTGCACTATCCAGTAGCTTTCCCAGCTCCAGTTCTTAATCTTGTTGATGGGAACATAGCAGCTGCTTTGGCAGAATGCCCCCACGGCAATTATCAATAATCCTAAAAGAATTTCCATCTCCGCGCAGTGTTATCAGTTACGCTTTGAGAGAACTTCCTGCTCGTATTTCTCAACCTCTGCAAGGTAGTCTTCTGCCACGGGAACGCCGTTCTTGAGGTTGAAGTAGTCGTAAACCGCGCCAACGGGCATGGTCTTTGCCTCCTCAAGCAGTGCGAGACGTTCGAAGAGCTTGCCCTCGTCCTCGTACTTGCGCAGCTGGTCGAGCGGCTCGAGGAACGCCTGGAGCAGAGACTTCTGCGCAGCGCGAACGCCGATGATGTATGCGCCGATGCGGTTGATTGAAGCGTCGAAATAGTCGAGACCGATGTGGGCGCGGTCGAGCGCGTTTGCACGAACGAGTTCGGAGAACAGGTTGCGGGTGTTGTCGTCAAAGAGTGTTACGTGGTCGGAATCCCAATGCATCGGGCGCGAAACGTGGAGCATGAGTTCGGGAACGAACAGGAGCAGTGCGCTCACGGCGTCGCTCACGTTCTCGGTGGGTTCGTAGTGGCCGGTGTCGAGAGTGTAGATTACGTTGTTCTTTGAGCAGTAGCCTGCGTAGAAGTCGTGTGAGCCTACGGTGTAAGCCTCCAAGCCGATGCCGAAGAGCTTTGCCTCGAGGCAGGACTTCATGTTGGGCAGGTTTTCTGCGAGGATTTCGTCAAGGCTGTCCTTGAGAATCTGGCGGTAGCGGAGCTTCTCAACCGTGTAGTCCTTGCTTCCGTCGTGAACCCAAATGTTCATGATGCAAGGATCTTCCTGGTATTTGCCCATAGCGTCGGCAATCCTGCGGCAACGCTTTGTGTGCTCAATCCAGAAGTCGCGGATGCCCTTGTCGGGGTTGGAGAGCGAAAGGTTTCCGCTCTTGGGGTGGGAGAAGCTTGTGGAGTTGAAGTCAAGCTTCATGCCTCTTTCTTTTGCCCATTCCATCCATCCCTGGAAATGTTTTGCCTCCACCTGGTCGCGGTCAACGAACTGCCCGCCGAACTCCCCGTATGTCTCGTGGAGGTTCAGGCGCATATGACCTGCGAGAAGGCTTGTAACCTTGTCGATGTCCTGACGCAGCTCGTCAATGTTGCGTGCCTTGCCGGGGTAGTTGCCTGTGGTCTGGATGCCGCCTGACGCCGCTTCGTTGCGCTCGAAGCCCACAACATCGTCAGCCTGCCAGCAGTGCAGGGAGATAGGGGTCTTTTCAAGGGTCTCGATAGCCTTGTCGGTGTCGATGCCAAACTCTGCGTAGCGTTCTTTCGCAAGCTCGTAAGCTTTCTTTATTTGTTCTTCTTTCATGGTTGTTTGTTTTTATTTTTTGATATTACTGATTTATTTTCTTATGAATTTGTAATCGCCGGACTTGAGCTCGTAAACAGCCTTTCCGTCGGCGAATGATTTCTTTGCCACGCCCTTTTTGCCCTCAACAATCTTCAGGTCGCCCTTCTTGTTTACGGGAAGCGTGAATGTGGCGGTGGTGTTTGCGGGTATCTTGAAGGAAATCTGCGTTCCCGAAGCCGTAACCTCCCATTTGCTGGTTATTTGTCCGTAAACGGAGTTAAAGCCGCCCTGCACCTTGCCGAAATTGCGGTTAATCTCGGGCTGGAGAAGTATGTGCTTGTAAGCCGGCTGCGCTTCGTCGCGCTGTATTCCGAGGTTGTGGGACATAATCCATTCCTCAACCGCGCCGTAAGCATAGTGGTTGAACGAGTTCATGCCCACATCGCCGAAGCCTTCCTTTATGGTGTAGGAGTTCCAGCGTTCCCACATTGTTGTCGCGCCCTGCTTCACGGGGAAAAGCCACGAGGGGTATTCCGTCTGGGTGTAGAGCGTGTAGGCAAGGTCGCTGTGTCCGTTGTTCGAAAGCACGTTCAGGATGTAAGGCGTGCCGAGGAAGCCTGTCTGCAAGCGGTTGCCGTCCTCCTTTATCTTGTTGCAGAGGTGGTCGGTGGCTTTCTGCCTGATGTCTTGCGGCAGGTCGAGGAACTCGAGCGGCAATATGTAGGAAGTCTGGGTGTTTATGCGGGTTTTCTTTCCGTCGTTCATCACCGTGTATCCCTCGCTGTCGAAGAAAGTCTTCACAAAGGCGTCGCTAACGTTCTTATAGAGTTTCTCGTAATGCTTCGCGTCGGCATCGTGTCCGAGAACCTTTGCCATAACTGCCATAATCCTCGCGTCATATCCCATGTAGGCCGTTGAGATGAGGGAAATGTTTGTAGGAACTGGCGCAACCCAGTCGCCCCAATAAGTTGCGTCGGGGGCGATGTAGTCCTTGGCTTTGCTTTCAAGGTAGTTCATGAAGTTCTTCATCGACTGGTAGTGTTCCTTTATGAACTCCTTGTCGCCGTATTGCTGGTACATCTGCCAGGGTATAATCACCGTGAAGTCGCTCCAGCCGGTGCCGCGTCCTGTTACTGCCTCGATGTTCGCGTTGTTCGCACCGTTTTTGGTGTTGCCGAAGCATGGATAATATCCTCCAGTGTCGCCGTTCGCGCTCTTCTGATCGCGCACCGTGTAGAACCAACGTTTATAGAAAGGTTCGGTCATCATATTATAAGTTGCCGTGCGGCAGAACACGTTGGCATCTCCGGTCCATCCCAAACGCTCGTCGCGCTGCGGGCAGTCGGTCGGCACGGCGAGGAAGTTGCTGCGCTGCCCCCAAACAATGTTGTTGAACAGCTTGTTTATGTCTTTGTTGGAACTTTCGTAGAAACTCTGTTGGTTTCCTACTGACTCAAGCACTATTCCCTCAACATCTGACAATGCAAGAGGAGCGTCAAGACCGTCAATCGAAACATAGCGGTAACCGTGCTGCGTGAAGGGTGGCTCGAAAGTCTCGCCGGCGGCATCGCCCTTGAAAGTGTAGTAGTCGGTGGATATTGCGGAACGGTAGTTGTCCATGTACATATTGCCGCGATTGCGCTCATAGTCCGCCTTTGTGAGCGGCGGGCGCGGGTTTTCGGGAGCCTGGTCGGGGAAAAGCATTTCGGCAAAGCGTATCACTATCTGCTGCCCTTTCTTTCCGTGAAGGTTGTTCAGGCGAGGCACTCCGGCAAAGTTCTGCCCCATGTCGTATATGTAGCGTCCGCTGATTTTCTTCATGGCTACGGCTTTCAGGGTTATGTTGTTCTTGATTTTCATACCTACATATCCCTGTATCTCCACGTTCTCGCCCGGAGCTGCCATCATGTCTGCGTGCTGCCATTTTGAATCGTCAAAGTCCGTGCCTTTCCAGCCGTCAATTTCCCGCCGTGCGTCGTAAATAACGCCGTGATAAAGGTTGTCGACAAACAGCGGACCGTTGTCGGAAACCTTCCAGTCGCGGTTTGTTACGAAACTCTCCGTTGTGCCGTCATCGTAGGTTACTTTCAGCATAGCCATAGCCGAGGGCTTGTAGCCGTACTGGTCGCTCCAGCCCGAGCCAGTCCACCCCCAGTTGCTGCAGAACCATCCGTTGCCAAGCTCTATTGCCAGAGCGTTCTTGCCTTGCTGCAAAAGATAGCCCACATCGTATGTGTCGTACATTATGCGGTGGCGAAAATCTGTCCAGCCCGGAGCCATATATGCATCGCCGGCTTTTTTGCCGTTGATGTAGAAGTTGTAGAAGCCGCGTGCCGTGGCGTAGAGCCTTGCCTCTTTCACCTTTTTGCCGATGTTCACAACGTTGCGCATCATCGGCGCGTTGATTTCCGAATTGAAAGTCCACGTGTTCACTTTGCCGTCTCCCTTGGCGTTGTATGTCTTAGGGTCGGAAGCCAGCAGGACGTCCCATTTGGTGTCGGAAACGGAAATGCCGGAGAATTGCGCATCGAAGCCCTGTTGCTGCACATAGCCGATGTCGTATAGGTGGGAGTCACTGCGCCCTACGGTGTCGCGCATGCAGTTCACGCCAAAGTTTGCCTTGCCGTCTTTGGTCTTCACCTGCTTTCCGTCCACCTGCAACGACAGGTTGTAGTCCCCGCCACCGTGTACGGTCATCCTTACGTGGTGGTTGGCAAGTGCCTGCGAGGTTATGATGTCGGAGATGTCGATGTTCTGGTACTCCACATTCTTTTTGTAAAGCACAGCCCCCGCAATCAGCTTTGCCGGCTTGCGGGTGTCTATTGTTATGTAGCAGTAGCTGTCAGTTCCCTTTGCACCATATATAAAGGTTGAAGGACCGGGCTTGCCGACGTTCTTCACATCGTATTCCAGCACAAAATCGCTGCGGTAGGGCGAAACCTGTGTGCGCGGGGAGGAAATCCACTGCGCGTTGTCCCACTTCGAACCGAGAAGACCTGTCTCAAACTCCGCTATGCTTGAGTTCAGCTCGTTTTTCTTCTCGTCGGTTACTATCACGCGCCAGCAATAGCGTGTGGCGGGCTTCAGGGGCTCGCCGGCGTATTTCACGCCTACGGAAATCCCGGAATTAACCACGCCGGAGTCGTAAACATATTTGCCGAGCGTCATGTTGTCTCTCGAGTCGGCAACCACAACCCTGTAGGTTTTCTGTTCCGCCCCATAGCGGTCGCTGGTCATTTTCCATGCAAATTGCGGCTGTGCCACGTCAATGCCGATGGGCTGCCACATATATTCCGTGGTCAGCTCGGATATTTGGGTGCGGTCTGCCGCAGCGAACCCGCAAATGCAGCAGAGTGAGAGCAGCGACGAGGACAGTTTTCTTTTAATTCCCATTGCAGCTTATTTTTGCGGGGTGTATGTCTTTGTGCCAATGGCCTTGGCCACGGCCTTGCGCATTTCCCAGCGGTCCTTGTAAAGTCCCACTGCCTGTGCCTGTATCATGGCGTTTCCGATAGCCGTACCCTCCGAAGGTCCTGCAATCACGGGCATTCCTATGGTGTCTGCCGTGAGCTGGCTCATGAACTTGTTCACCGAGCCGCCGCCAATCACGTGGAGCTTGTCGATTGTGAACGATGCCATGCCCTGCAACGAGGTTATCACGTCGCGGTATTTGTTTGCCAAGCTGTGGTATATGCACGAAATCATCTGCGCGTCGTTTTCGGGAACAGCCATTCCGCGTTCCTTGCAGCTCTTCTTTATCTCCGCGTCCATGTTTTCGGGGTTTGCAAAGCGCGGATCGTCCGGGTCGATATATGATGGGAAGTCCTTTTCCTCTATTGCCATAGCCTCAATCTGACCGTAGTCGTAGTTCCTGCCCTCCTTGCTCCAGCACTTGCGGCTCTGTTCGAGCAGCCACATGCCTGTGATGTTTTTCAGGAAGCGCGTCGTGCCTTCTATTCCGCCCTCGTTGGTGTAGTTTTTCTCGCACGATTCCTCGGTGAGGATTGGTTTTGCGGTCTCGATGCCCATAAGGCTCCATGTGCCGCTGCTAAGATATGCGAAATGCTCGTCGCTTGCCGGCACGGCGGCAATTGCGGCAGCCGTGTCGTGTCCCGCAACGGCAATCACGGGCATCGGCTCCACGCCAAGCTCGTCGGCTATTTCGGGGAGCAGCTTGCCAATCTCAGTTCCCGGCTGCACAAGCGGCAGAAGCATCGAGGTGTCGATGCCGAGCTTCTCGAGCAGGGGTTTGTCCCAGTCACGTGTTGTGGCGTTGAGCATCTGCGAGGTGGAAGCCACCGTGTATTCGGTGAACATCTTGCCGGTGCAGAAATACGACAGCAGGTCGGGGATGAACAGTATCTTGTCGGCGTTCATTCTCGGCGCGAAATTCTCCTCCTTGGCCTCGAAAATCTGGAACACGGAGTTGAAGTTGAGAATCTGTATGCCGGTGTGTGCGTACAGTTCCTTGCGCGGCACAATCTCGTATGTCTTTTCGGGAGTGCCCACGGTGTATTGGTCGCGGTATGCACGCGGCAGACCGAGCAGAGTTCCGTCCTTGGCAATATATCCGAAGTCGCATCCCCATGTGTCAATGCCTATGGAGTCGAGCTTCACGCCAAGGTCGCGTGCTGCGGCGATAGATTTCTTCAGGTTGTCGAATATGGCGTAAACGTCCCAGTAGTATTTGCCGTGTATTCCCATTATTGCGTTGGGGAAACGGAAAATCTCCTTCATCTGGAACGAGTTTTCGGTAACGGTTGCAAGCATTCCGCGTCCGCTTGTTGCACCTACGTCGAATGCCAAAAAATTAAAGGTCTTCATATCTATTTTGTCTTTAGTTTATTTGTCGAGTATGCTTGTAAGCCCGCAAAGATTTTGCGAAGCCAATTCAACCCACAAAGTTAAAATATTCTTGTTTATATTCAATTGTTTGGGCATTAATTATTCCAAAAAAAAGACTTCACCCCACTTTTGGCATAATTTTGACGGTGTTTCAGCCGTTTTTCAGCGCATGGTGTGGGCTGGTGGAGGCGTTCCGGCATTGCAGCATAGGGTTGCCCAAGCCCTGTGCGGCAACAAGCCTTTCCGCTTCCGCCGATGGTGCAAACCGCAGTGCAGGATATTTGCCGCTCATTGCCTGTTTTGCCATATTGCTGCGACGGTTTGTTTTGTTTGCGTAATCCGTTTCGGGCGGTGGCATATATGGCGTATGCGATATGTATTACAAACGAATAAACGGCAATTAATCAGAAAATTGCATCGCTTGTAGGGGCGTATTGCATACGCCCTGAATTGCGCCGTTTCGCAATGTTACGGCGGAGATTTGCAATGCGGTTCACGCGGTGGTGTAAAGGGCGTATGCAATACGTCCCTACAAATGGCGCAACCCCAAAATTGATAGCCCCTTTCAAAACTCCACAAAAACTACATTTGATGTAGAAAAAACTATGTCCGATGTAGTTTAAATTATATCAGACATAATTTTTTCTATGTCCTATGTAGTTTTTACAGCTTCCGATATAATTTTGACTGTGTCGGTTTATGCGTTTGCGATAAATGTGCATCAGCCCTTTCTTTGGCTATGAAGACAACGCCGCCCGAAGAACATCTGCTCTCCGGGCGGTTGGGATTTTTCTTATTGCGAATTACTTCAAATGCTTCAGCCATTCGGCGAGTTCTTCGCACATCAGCTTGTGGTATTTGAAATCCTTCTTCACGCCATATCCGTGTCCTCCGCTGGGGAATATGTGCATCGAAGCGTCAATGCCGTTTCTTTTCAACGCCTGATAGTAGCGCACGGAATTTTCGGGGTGCACCGCGCCGTCGTCATTGCTAAGGAACAGGATTGCGGGGGCTTGTCCGGGCTTCACCTGCAATTCGTTGCTGTACGCCTTGTCCATTTCGGGCGTGGGGTTCGGACCGAGCAGGTTCTTGCGCGAGTCGGCGTGGGTTATTGCCGGGTCCATGGAAATCACGGGGTACAGCAGTATCTGGAAGTCGGGGCGTGCGTCCCCCGTGGAGTGGGTCGCAACGGTGGAGCAAAGGTGTCCGCCCGCGCTGTGTCCCATTATGCCCACCTTGTGGGTGTCGATGTTCCACTGCTTTGCGTTGCGGCGCACAATGCGTATGGCCTCGAAGGCGTCGCTTTCCGGCACTTGCGTATAACCGTTGGGCATACGGTATGTGAGCACGAATACCGCCACGCCCTGTTCGTTGAAGAACGGTGCCCAGTCCTTGCCCTCGAATTCCGTGGCAAGTCCCCAGTAGCTCCCGCCGGGAAGTATGACCACCGCTTTGCCGTTTGCCTTGTCGGCAGCCGGGAGGTAGGCGAACATCTGCGGCTTGAAGTTGCGCGTTTTGTCGTCAAAAGGTTCGGTTATGTCCCTGCCGTTGGTGTTGGGAAGCCCTTGCGGCCAAACGTCAACGGTGAATGTTTTCTGTGCAAGGGCTGCGGTTGTCCCCACAAGCACAAAGAGCAATGCCCCTAATAGTTTCTTCATGATTTTATGTCTGGCTTTGTTATTGTTTGTTCAGGTCGTCGAGCCATTTGAAAAGGTCAACCATTTCTCCCTCGTGCCACTTGAAGTTGTTGTGGCAGCTGAAGCCGTGGTCGCCCGAACGGTAGATGTGCAGCGATGCGGGTATGCCGGCTTTGTGGAGCGCCTGGTAGTAAACCACGCTGTTCTCCACCGGCACAATGCGGTCGTCGTCGGTAACGAAGATGATTGCCGGCGACTGTCCGGGCTTCACCTGTTTCTCGAGGCTGAAGTAGTTCTCAATTTCAGCCGAGGGGTTCGTGCCGATGAGGTTGTCGTGAGTGCCCATGTGGGTGAAGCTCTTGTCCATGGTGATTACCGGGTACATCAGTATCTGGAAATTCGGGCGTGCGTCGCCTGTGGCGTGGGTTGCAACCGTTGCGCAAAGGTGTCCGCCCGCGCTGTGTCCCATTACGCCTATCTTGTCGGGCGAGTAGCCCCATTTGGCGGCGTTCCTGCGCAATATGCGCATCGCTTCCATTGCGTCGCTTCCCGGAACTGCCGACTGTTTGTAGGGCAGACGGTATTTCAGAACGGCAATGGCTATTCCGTGGTCAAGGAAGTAGGGCACCCAGTTGTGTCCCTCGGTGTCGTAGCATACGCTGCCATATCCCCCGCCGGGGATGCAGAGCACCGCCTGGCCTGTGGCCTTTGACTTTTCGGGAAGGTAAACCGTCATCTCCGGCTTGTAGTTAGCCTCCTTGTCGTTATAGGGCTTCGTAAGGTCCAAGCCGTTTGTATTTGGGAGACCGTCGGGCCAAATTTCCACTACAGTCCCTTTGGTTTGGGCAAAGCCCGCTGTTACTGCAAACATCAGCAGCGCAAACGCTGCGGCAATCTTTTTCATTCCTTTATAAATTTAGGTGAGTGAATTCTTTTATATTGCAAATATAATTATTCTTTTTGTCAAATTCGTGAAAAACGGCATTTTTCGCGGGCAATGCGGTCGCTGCCGCGCCGTGGGGCAACAAAAAAGCCTTTGTGCAAAACGCGCAAAGGCCTTGTGCCGTTTTCAGTTCCGCTTGTTGCCCGGGGCTTTGAGCACATCGCGCAGAATGGTGAGCGAGTCAGGGTTCTTCTGCACGAAGGTGTTTATGTGGCGCAGACGCTTCTCCTCGAAAATCTCGTCAACGTCAATGAGGATTCCCGTCTCCTCAACGTTTCCGAATGTGTCGTTCACCGCCGTGCCGAACACCCTCATCGTGGGGCTTAGACCCATATATGCGTTTACTAATGGCGGAATGTTGAAGCCGAGCTTCCTCACTTCCGTGTTCAGAATTCTGTAATCCTCCTTGAAGTTCGAGCCGCTGAAAAGCTGTTGCAGGTAATTGCGGTCGGTGTCAATCTGTATGGGGTTCATCGCCGTTACAAGGTTGTCCTTGTCGCCGAAGTATTTTTGCAGGAAGAACAGTATCATGTCGCGGCCCTTTCTGTCGAACGAGGGGTACATTGTCATCTTGCCGAAGAAGTATTTCATCCCCTCCACAAGGAACGTAAGTGCGCCGAGACCGTCCCAAAGATTGTCGAGGGTGAACAACCCGCGCGAACCGGGGCGTGTGCTTTGGTATTCCACGGCTACGAACGAGCGTCCAAGCTCCACCGTGTAGGGCATATAGTTCTTTATGAAATTTTCGGAGAAGCGGAACATGTGGCTCGTTGCAAGCAGGGGCTGCCCGTCGTCGCCCATTTTGAAAAGCGAGCCGGGAAGGTAGCGGTAGCCGCCGAGAATTTCCTGCGTTTCGGGATTCCACACAATCAGCTGGCGGTATGGCACGTCCATTGTGTCGAACTCGTCGAGGTCGCAGCTTTTGCCGGTGCCGCCGCCGGCGGCGCGGAACGCAATCTCGCGCAGACGGCCTATCTCGCGCACCACGTTGGGCGCGTTCTGGTAGGTTACGACATAAATCTCATTGGCGCGTTTGTTTGTATGGCGCAAACAGCGGTCCGGGGTAAGCTCTTTGGCAAGAAGCTCACGCGGAACCGGATCAATTATTCTTTCTTCCATCTAATGGTTATGTATTCTTATATTAAATATGCCGCCCGCATCACAGACTGTAGCAGATGCTCTCCACATACGCCGCCCATTCCGCCGCCGTCTTCGACTTGTCGAACGTCTGCCATGGTATCGGCTTGCCCACTTTCAGCACAAAGTCCTTGTGGCGGTTGAGATAGGTTTCGTCAGCAAGGAAAAGCATTGCGAAGTTCACTGGCGAATGGAAAATCTCGCACAGCCGGGCGATGCGGTAAAAGCGATCGGAATTTCTGCCGCTGAAATGCATGGGCACCACGTCCCTTTTCGCCGCCACGCTCCTCACAATGAATGTCTTTTTCCACGCAAGGTCGTGGATTACTCCGCCGTGGCGGCGCGAGCAAAGTCCGGCTGGGAACATGAATATGTTGTCGTCGCTTTCAAAGCCCTCCTTGACGAGCTGCGGAAGATTGCGGCTCTGCCCCCCGGTCTTGTTTATGGGGATGCAGAGCGGCTTCAGCCCCGGGAGGAACAGCAGGAAGTCGTTCACAAGATACTTGAGCTTCTCACCGTAATGCTCCGCGAGAACCGCGCCTATGCCTATGCCGTCAGGACCTCCAAGCGGATGGTTGCACGCAAAGGTGTAAGGTCCGTTTTCCGCCGGCGGAAAATTCTCCTCGCCCTCTATCGTTATGCGCATATCAAGATATTTGCGCGTGGCGTCGAGCCATTTCGCCCCCTTGATGCCCTTCACGCTTTCGAGATACTCGTTTATCTCGTCCTCGTGCAGGATTTTGCGAAGCCAGTTAAGCACGCACTTGGGTACAAAACGGACTTTGCCGCCCATTTTCGACTCAAGAACCTTTCTTACGTCAATCGGCTTTGTATTTTCGTCAGAGTTAGGCATGATTCTTTTTATTGCGCGACAAAATTAGCAAGTTTTTCAATAATCATTGGGCTTTTTCGCGCATTTTTAACGGTTATGTGCCGTTTCGTCAACCTGCGGACAACTATTATTGCCGTTTGGCGTGTGTGCCACAATAAAAAAGTGAAGAAGCTGTTTTGATTTTTTCGTCTCATGATTTGGGATGTATTTTTGAGGCAGGTTCGTCATTCTGATGAGGAAGATAGCGGGCTATCTGACGAAGAAGAGGAACGGACGTGACCAAAAAGACGCTCAAAGCATAGGCGGAAATAGGAATAAAGACTTGCTGAATGCAAAAAATCAAAACAGTTTCGTAACTTAGCGTCAGCAAAACAATTCGGTATGAAAGAAGACAACAGCATAGCACGCCGCGTGGAAAAACTGCGCGGGTACATGAGGCGCAACAGCCTCGATGCGTTCATCGTTCCGTCAAACGATCCGCACATGAGCGAGTACACCCCTGCACACTGGCAGTGCCGGCAATGGATTTCGGGCTTCAACGGCTCGGCGGGGACGGCTGTCGTAACCCTCGGCAGTGCGGCTTTGTGGACGGACTCGCGCTATTTTCTCGCCGCCGCGCAGCAGCTCGAAGGCACGCCCTTTGAGTTGATGAAGGATGGGCTTCCCGAAACGCCGACGGTAGGGCAGTGGCTCGCCGCCGCGCTTGAATATGGCGGCAAAGTGGGGATTGACGGCAGCATCGCCACTCCCGCAATGCGCAGTGCGCTCGAAAGCGCACTTTCACCCAAGGGAATTTTCGTCGCCCTTTGCGGCGACCCGTTCGAGGAGGTGTGGGAAAACCGCCCCGCGCTTCCCGAAGACAAAATAAAGGTACATCCGCTCGAATATGCAGGAGAAAGCTGCCGCAGCAAGATACAAAGGCTTCTCGCCAAGGCGCAGGGGGCTGGCTGTGATGCAATGCTTATCACCGCCCTCGACGAGATTGCGTGGACGCTCAACCTGCGTGGCAGCGATGTGGAGTGCAACCCAGTGTTCGTTTCATATCTTCTGATTTCCAACAAACAATCGGTGCTTTTTGTCAATCCTGAAAAACTTTCCCCCGAGGTGAAAAGTTACCTTGCTGCGGAGGGAGTGGAGGCAAGGTCATATGAAAGCGTGGGCGAAACTGTCAGGGAACTCCACGCCCGCCGCACAATGGTTTCCGACAAGGCTAACTGCGCCGTGCTGTCGCTCTATGTGGACGGCGAATGCGTTGTCGCCCCCTCGGTTGCCTGCGAACTGAAGGCGATAAAGAACAAGGCGGAGATTGACGGCTTCCACAACGCCATGCTGCGCGACGGAGTGGCGATGGTTACGTTCCTCAGCCGCCTGGACAAGGAAGTGGAAAAAGGCATAACCGAAATGGGCGTGGACAGACTGCTCACCTCCCTGCGGGCGGAGCAGGAACTTTATCAGGGACTGAGTTTCGCCACCATAGCCGCCTATGGCGCACACGGCGCGATTGTGCATTACGAGGCCGATGAGGCTTTTGACGTGAAACTCGAACAGCGCAGTTTCATTTTGATTGACTCCGGGGCGCAATACAGCGACGGCACGACCGATATAACGCGCACCATAGCCCTCGGCACCCCCACGGAGGAGGAGAAAAAGGTTTACACCCTCGTGCTCAAAGGCCACATAGCCCTGTCGGAATGCGTGTTCCCCGACGGCGCAAGCGGAACGCAGATCGACTGCATGGCACGCTATGCAATGTGGAAGCATCTTATGAACTACGGACACGGCACAGGACATGGCGTAGGCTCTTACCTGAATGTGCACGAAGGCCCTCACCAGATACGCATGAACTATATGCCGGCATCGCTCCGCACAGGAATGACGGTTACAGACGAACCCGGGATATACTGCGAGGGAAAGTTTGGCGTGCGCACCGAAAACACGCTGCTCATCGTGCCGGCGGGAGAGTCGCAGTTCGGCAAGTTCCTGAAATTTGAGCCGCTCACGCTGTGCCCAATCGACACAAAGCCGATAGACTTCGGGCTTATGACCGACCGCGAACTGCAATGGCTCAACAGCTACCATGCAACGGTGCGCGAACGCCTCACGCCGCTTATAAAGGATGCCTCCGTAAGGCAGTGGCTCGCCGAAGCCACAAAGCCCGTCTCGAAATGATTTTGGTAAAATCTCGCGAAAATGACGTAACGCATTGAATTGCAATCAGTTGTATGGTTTTGAAATCGGTGATATAAGTTGCTGAAAATCTTGCACTTGCAAGTGGCGAAAAAAGGTCTGATGTAGTTTGAATTATGTCTGATATAATTTTTTCTACGTCAGACATAATTTTTCCCATGTCCCATATAGTTTTCGGGGTATTTCGGAAGCAATAACCAACTTGGGGTTTGCGCGAATTGTAGGGGCGTATTGCATACGCCCTTTATTCCACCGCATGAACAACGCCGCAAACCTCTGTCACAACATTGCAAATCCGCGCAATTCAGGGCGTATGCAATACGCCCCTACGGCGGTGGAGTTTGCAACCATGCAGCAGCGACAATGGATGTGCGCGAGTTATTATATGAGGTAACGAATGTGGTTATGTGAAGATGTTGTGCACACCAATGAAAATGGAAATGCGGAAATTGTAGGGGCGTATTGCATACGCCCTTTACTCCACCGCTTGAACCGCATCGCAAACCGCCGCCACAAAATCACAAATCGGCGCAATTCAGGGCGTATGCCATACGCCCCTACGGCGGCGCAATTCACAACAACGCAGCAACGATAACGGACGGACGCGAGTTATTATGTGAGGCAACGGATGTGGTTACGTAAAGATGTTGCGCACACCAATGAAAATGGAAATGCGCAAATTGTAGGGGCGTATTGCATACGCCC
>CAVCON010000036.1:0-16310 GCA_963603805.1 Oscillospiraceae bacterium | reverse complement strand
TTTTCCTTATCTCTTCTTCGGAGGAGTTTCTGCCACACTCAACATGCCATACACAACCAGCTCTGAGTTTGTCATCTTCTTCTTTGGTAACAGTAAACTCATCGTGCATTTTCGAGGTCAATTCCTCTCTTAATCTTTTTTTAATTTTTCATCCATGCCCCAAAGATAATCATTTTTTCATGGAATGTGGAAATTTTGTCAATATGTTGATATACAGGTTGTTATAATATTTTAGTTTTGGGCTGTAAAATATTGTTTTTCAGGTGTTTGGAAGTAACGAAAAAAGGTCTGATGTAGTTTGAATTATGTCTGATATAATTTTTTCTACGTCCTATGTAGTTTTTTCTATGTCTGATGTAGTATTTTCGGTTTGGGTTTGGCGGAAATTGTAGGGGCGTATTGCATACGCCCTGTACGCTGCCACATGAACCGCACCGGCAAACGCCGTAAACACATCGCAAATCTGCGCAATTTAGGGCGTATGCAATACGCCCCTACAAGCGGTGCAATTTATTGGTTGATATGGTTTTGAATGTTTGCGTGGTGTGCAGCATACGCCTTGTACACCACCGCGTGAAACGCATCGGACAAACTCGCATAACTTCGCTGCAAACTTGCAAAAATCGCGCAATTCGGGCGTATGCCATACGCCCCTACAAGTGGCGCAATTTGTTGGTTAATTGAATTTTGTGCATTCATGAGGCTGGGGGAATTGTTGCGGCTATACGGTATGGGCGGTTTTTGCATTCTATATTGGCATTTTGTGGTGTTTGGGAGGTGTTTTTCTGGGAGATTTGTAATAAAAACGTGGTTTTGCTGTCACAAAAGCGAAAGTGATGCGTAAAAGGGTAAGAAAACTAATTGTTGTACAAAAATGAAAAGAATGAATTTACTGGCGGCACTGTTGCTCCCCGCCGCCTTAATGGCACAGACAAGCAATACGGACACTATACAGCCCAAAGACACATCTGCCACCACGCTCAACCTGAAGGGCGTTACCGTGGCGGCATCGAGGGTGATTGCCAAGGGCGATCGCCAGCTGTACCTCCCCACACAGACCGCCGTGAAGAACTCCACTAACGGCTATGACCTGCTGAAGAAGATGATGCTGCCGAACATTAAGGTTGATTTGCTGAAACAAAGCATTTCATCCAATGATGGCGAGGTGCAGATACGCATAAACGACATCAAGGCGGAGAATGAGGACATAATGTCCCTGCGCCCCGACGAGGTTATACGCGTGGAATATATTGACAATCCCGGCGTGAGGTATAATGAAGACGGACTTGCCGCCGTGATAAACTATGTGGTGAAACGCAGGTATGCCGGCTATGTGGGCGGGCTGACAACATTGCAGGGTTTCACTGCGGGCTTCAACAATTCGAACGCTTATTTTAAGTACAACCACAAGAAGTCGGAATTCAGCGTGAACTACAGGCTTTGGTATCGCGACTATTACCATATGCGTTCCGATGACAGGTCGGTGTATTACCAGCCCGACGGCGTGGAAAGGCACATAAACTATGTTGGCTTTGACAACACATTCTCCTATAACAACCACAACGTCCGCCTTGGTTATAACCTTTGCGAACCGGACAAATATGTTTTCAACGCAAGGCTCAACATAGGGTGGCTCAACCAGCCCAATTACGGCGGCATACAGCGCGTGGAGGAGACCGGGAAGCCCGATATGCTGCAATACAGCAGGAACAGCGACAACAGGGACTTCCCTTCGTTAGACCTGTACTATTCCATGAATTTGCCCCACAAGCAGAAACTTGCCTTGAATGCCGTCGGCACATACATCGGCACGGACAACAAGTACAGGCAGAAGGAGTATCTGTTTGACGAGACGCTTGACAACACGCTGAAAGGGGACATTCTTAACGATTACGGCTATAGGGTGAACGGCAAGAAATATTCCCTCATATCCGAGGCGGTATATTCCAAGACTTTCACGGAAAAACTGGAGCTTTCGGGAGGGGCGAATTATCTTGTGAGCCGCACTGACAACAAATATTCCGGCAGCACCAATGCCAACACGGTTCTCAACACCAACAACGTTTACAGCTTTGTGCAGGCAAAGGGGAAGCTCGGGGTGTTCAACTACCAAGTCGGCATAGGGGCAAACTACATATCGTCCGAACAGGGCAAGGTCGGCTTTAACCGCTGGACGTTCCGTGATGACATTATGCTGTCTGCCAATGTTACCAAACATTTCAACATAAGATACGTGAGCCGAATAAGTCCTAACGCGCCGTCGTTGTCGGACCTCAGCGAAGTGCGCAAGCAGAGCAGCACGCTCCAGGCAAGCGACGGCAACGCCTCGCTGAAGCCCTACAACACTTACGGCAACAGCATACGCGCCACATGGAACACCGCTTTGTTCAGCCTCTATTCGGAAGGGCAGTATGTGCATTCGCCAAAGGCCATAATGTCGAGCATAATTCCGCAAGAGCGCGAGGACGGCAGCTGGCTGTATGTTTGGAAGCCCGAAAACCAGAGGAAGTTTGACAGTTGGAGGTGGTACAATTCGCTCACCGTTCACGCAATAAAGAATGTGCTCGACTTGCAGGCGGAATTGCGCTACGAGAATATGCGGAGTCGCGGGCGCGGGTATTCACACAACTATGGCTTTTTGATGTATGACCTTGCAGCCGAGCTCACGCTTGGCAAGTGGAACATGAGCTACGACTTCGGAAATGCCGGCAGGTGGCTTAGAGGCGAAAGCGTGAACGGCGGCGAGAACCGCTCACACCTTGACATAAGATACAAGACCAAGGATTTCAGCATCGGGCTGGGTTGTCTGCTGCTGGGCTATGCGCAGGGCTTCAACTATTACGGCAAGATTGACAGCCGTTATTACAAAAGCGTCGGGAACTCGAAGATAAAGGACAATGGCAACATGGTTTATTTCACTTTCAGCTGGAACTTCAGCCACGGAAGGAAATACGATGCCGGCAAACGCACTCTCGAGAATTCCGACAACGACAATGGGGTGAGATAAGCCAAATATGCCTTGCGCCGTGTGCGTTTTCGCAGGTTTTGCTAAATTTGTGCGTGTAATAGATATAATGACATGAAGACGGAATTTCAAAAATGCCTTGACGGCGAGTGCTTCGACGGCACCGACCGCGAGATACAGGAAATGACCATACGCACAAAGCGGCTGCTTGTAGAGTTCAATTCCGCCGACTATGCCGATGCGGAGAAGAAGAGGCGCATCCTTGGCGAGATTTTCGGCTCGGCGGGCAAAAACCTGTGCGTTGACATAGACTTTCATTGCGAATACGGCAAGAACATACACGTGGGCGACAATGTTATAATAAACATGAACTGCACCTTTGTTGACAACAACCGCATTGACATAGGCAACAACGTGCTCATAGCCTCGAACGTGCAGCTTTACACCGCCACCCATCCCACGAGATACACCGAACGCATAGTGCAGGACTGGGACGAGAACTCCGGCACTTCATACTGCCGCACCTACGCCCTGCCCATAAAAATTGAGGACAACGTGTGGCTTGGCGGAGGCGTGATAGTGCTTCCCGGCGTTACTGTCGGCAGGGGGAGCGTGATAGGTGCGGGAAGTGTTGTGGTGCGCTCTGTGCCGCCAAACTGCGTTGCGGTGGGAAATCCGTGCAGGGTAATCAAGCATTTGGAGCAGGAATGAAGGGCGCGCTTTGATTGTGCCGCGCCGCCATTCTTTCCGGAATATATGAAAAATCACCGCCGTATTCTTTTGTACGGCGGTGCTTTTTTAGTTTGGGGCTTGTCATAAATCTATCTTCACGCCCGCCATAATTGTTGCGCGGGGCATTGTGAAACCTTGCATAGTCTGGTATTTTTGCGCGAGCAGGTTTTCGCCGCGTGCATATGCGGTGATGCCTTTTACCACCTTGTAGCTTGCCGTGAGGTTCCAGAGAGTGAAGTATTCTTTTGCGGCATTCTTTCCTGCGGCAAGATACAGCCCGGCAATGTATTGCAAGCCTGTGCTTGCGGCAAACTTGCCACAGGTGTAGTCTGCGCCGGCGTACAGTTTGTGTTCGGGTGCGCCCGCTGTGGGGTTGCTCATGTGCAGATAGCTGTAGTTTGCGTTAAGTGCGAGATGCTTTCCGGCTTTGTATTTTGCCTCGAATTCCACGCCGCTGTTTTCCGTTTTTCCTGTGTTCACGTTTCTCGGACGACCGTCAACCATTGCCGTGGCTATCATGTTGTCGGCTTTGAGGTAGAACAGGTTCAGGCCTACGTGCAGACTGTTGTCGAACAGGTTGTCGCTGAAAGCAAGTTCGTAGTTCATCATCCGTTCGGGCTTCAAGTCCTTGTTTGCCGGGCGGAACATATACAGTTCGCGTATTGTGGGGTTGCGGAAGCCTTTGCCCACCGTTGCGCGTATTTGTGCGTCGTTGTTTATGTGGAAAGTAACTCCGCCTTGCGGCACAAGCTCTGTTCCAGCCGTGGAATGGTTGTCAACGCGCAGCCCTGCGTTCAGGGTTACAACGCGCAGCAAGTCCTGCCTCACGTCTATGTAGCCGGCAATCTCATCCTGCTTTTTGTTTGCAAGGCTTTTGCGTTCGCCCGTTTCAATCACCCTGTTCCACGCCTTGCCTCCGAAGTGCTGGTAGTCCATGCCGAGCGTTATGCGGTTGCCCTCAAAGAGCGACACGCTTTCGTATGCAGTTATTCCGCTCATAAGGTCATCGTGCAAATACAGCTGCGTTTGCGGCGTGCCTCCCGGGTGGTATCCGTCGTTTATGTTGTGGTGTCCCCAGTCGTAGAAAGCCCTTACAGCCCCCGACAGCTTGCCGTAATTGTTCGTTATCTGCACCGAGGCAAGCCCGCGTGTTATCTTCGAGTCGTTGTCTATATACGGATTTTTCTCTTCCCCTGGGTTTGACGCATTGAAATGGGTCAGGTTCATATCGGCTTCGGCTTTCCAGAATTGCGAAATGCCGTATCCCAACTTCACAAAGCCGGAATACTGCTCAAAATTGCTGTTGGGGCGGTGTCCGTCAGTCCGTCCGTAGTTCGCCCCCACTGTGCTTGAGAACTTTCCCGCTTTTGTCTGGTTTGAAGCCTGCACCTGCATTGTGCCATACGAGCCGCCCTCTGCCTGAAAGGTTGTGTTTGAGCCGTCATCGTTTTTCTGGCGCGTAACAATGTTCATAACCCCTCCCATGGCGTTTGAACCGTAGAGCACGGAGGACGGCCCGCGCACCACCTCCACTTTCTCCGCCATCATGGTCTGATAAGCGTCGGCAATGGGATGTCCCATAAGTCCGGCATACTGCGGCTGTCCGTCTATAAGCACGAGCATATCCGCTCCGCCGCCAATTCCGCGCAGCTTGATGCCTCCCGCTGCGCCTGTTGACACTCCGTAGCCCATCATTCCGCGTGAAGTTATGAAAAGCCCTGGCACTTGCTCGCTTACGGTGGGCAGCACCGACGAGCGGAAGTTCTTTGTCAGTTCCTTGCGGCTTACAAGGCTTACGGTCATGGGCAGGTGGCGTGCGTCAGTGGCGTTGCGCGTGCCTGTAACAACCGCCGGGTGGAGCGTCTGCGCCTCGAGCGTGTCGTTCACCGTTTCGGCATTTGCCGCAACGCCCGCCAGCAGTCCCAAGGCGAGAAATGCGTGTTTCAAACTCATTTCCTGTCGATGCTTACGAGTTCGTATTTCCTGCTGCCAAGCCCTATCTCTTCGGCGCGTTCAATTGTGCGTATTCCGTGGCGGCTCGTTATGCGCTCTTTCAGGGCTGTGTTGTCGTTGCCGTCGGAGGGTGTCATGTTGAAGATAATGTCCACGCAAGCCTGGTCCAACGCCACAGGGTCGGTTGAGGCGAGAATGCCGTAATCCTTCAGTTCCGAGGCTGCCGGGTGGGACACGCAGTCGCAGTCAACCGACATATTGTTCATCACGCTTATGTATATAATGTTTTTCCCGAAATGGTTTGCCACGCCCTGTGCCGCCGCAGCCATGGATTCGAGGAAGCCCTCCTGGTTTCCCACGTTGCTCCACAGCTTTTCGGGTGTCTCCACAACTCCCGCGCTGTGTATGTATGCCTTGCCGTTTGCCGACGCCACGCCTATGCTCTGGTTTTTCAACACACCGCCGAGTCCGCCCATGGGATGCCCCTTGAAGTGGGCGAGGTTAATCATGAAGTCGTAGTTGTTGAGATGCGAGCCTACTATGTCGTATTTTATGTGCTTGGTGTCCTTTACGGGAATTTTTATCTCGCCCTCCGAATCCATAATGTCAACTTTGGCGATTTTCGTGAAGCCGTGTTCTTCCGCCACTTTCAGGTGTTCTTCGGTTGTGCTGCGTTTGCCGCCGTATGCCGTGTTGCATTCCACGATAGTGCCTTTCACCTTTTTTACGAGTGGACCTATCAGAGACGGTTGCAGGTAGTTCGGGTTTCCCGCCTCCCCAGTGCTTACCTTTACAGCTACCCTGCCTTTTGCCTTCACGCCCAATGCCTTGTAAACAGCCATAAGCCCCTGCGGACTGATGTCCCTCGTTACGTAAACCTTGGGCTGCGCATAGCCCGACACGCCCATAATGGCGATTAATGAAAGCATTATCAGTTTCTTCATTTTTGTTGTTTTTTAGATCGTTTGCTTATATGCTGCAAATATAACGAATTAATTTTTACGGCGGTGCGACGGTCTGTGATGCAGGTATCTTTATCCGTTATATTGGTATGAGGAAGTGGGGACGGTTCAAGTATGTTGAAACTTTGAAAGGGTTCGTTTTTGGTATAATGTGTTATTAGTCAAAAAGGTATTGTTGTAGGGGCGTATTGCATACGCCCAGAATTGCGCGGTTTTGCAATGCGGTGCGGTGGTTTACGGTGCAGTTTATGCGGTGGTGTACAGGGCGTATGCAATACGCAATATAAACGCCCATCATCCAATCAATAAATGAATTGCGCCTCCGTAGGGGCGTATTGCATACGCCCTGAATTGTGCGGATTTGCAATGTTGTTACGGTGGTTTGCGATGCGGTTCAAACGGTGGCATACAGGATGTGTGCCATACGCAACATAAATGCCCATCATCCAATTAATAAATGAATTGCGCCTCCGTAGGGGCGTATTGCATACGCCCTGAATCGCGCCGTTTTGCAATGCGGTGCAGTGGTTTGCGATGCGGTTCACGCGGTGGTGTACAGGGCGTATGCAATACGCCCCTACAATTGGCGCAAAACCAATACCGCTAAAAATACATTTGATGTAGGAAAAACTACATAGGACGTAGAAAAAATTATATCAGACATAATTCAAACTACATCGGATATAATTTTTCGCTTTATATAAGTCTGAATTACAATAAGTTACAAAGGTGTGGTAAAAGTGGTATAAATTGTTGTTTTTCAATAGCTTGCCCATAAAGTCTGCGCTGTGGCAAAAACAAAATGCGCTCAGAGGATAATCACCTTGATATAGTCTTTCAGGCGGTATAGCGAGTTTCCTGCTCCGGCTTGGGAGTCGTTGATGAGAATCAGTGTCTGCCTACCGTCTTTGAGTTTCGGACCGAGGCACATGCCTTCGTAGTTGGCGTAGTTCATCTGCCCGATGTCTATATGCGTTGTGAAGTCGGCGATAGCGGTTTTGAACAGCGGCTTGCGGCTTTGGGCGGTGATTGGCTTGCCGTCTGAGGGCGTTACGGTGAAAAGCCTTATGCGGCATTTTGCACCTATATAGTTTTGCGGCACACTCAGTTCCCTTTCCATAACCAGAAGCCTGCCGTCGTTCAGGGCTGTTATTTCTGAAACGCCATGTGCGTAGTATTTTGCCTTGCTGTTGAGCGCGGGCTGTTCAAGAATGTAGGCGTATTGCGCGGTGGGGTTAAGCGAGCAGTCAAACGCGAGTATTCTTATAAGCGCAGTGTCTTTTGCGTTGTCGCGCTTCAGCGGCCGCTCGGTTGCGGTGTAGAAAAGCCCGGCAACGCTGTCGTATGCCAGCGACTCGAAGCCGTAGTTCCAATAAATGCTGTCGGTGGCGAACATTTGCGGCACATTGAGCTTTGCGCCTGTGGGTTTTCCTTCGAGGTCGTACTCCAAAATCTGCTGGTCGTCTTCCGCACTCACGAAAACGCTGTTGCGCGGCGGGCAGAAGCATATGCCCTCGGCATCGCGCGCCTTAGAACCGGGAATGCCCAATATGTTGCTGCGCGAAACGGATTTCACTTTGCCGTTGGCGGTGTTGATGTCGATGTTGAAAATATAAAATCCGTCAGTTTGCTCCTTGTCGCTCACCACGGCATAGGAATTGCCCTCAATGTGGGCTATGCCGCTGTAGTTGGCAGGAGCCACGCCCCATTTGTGCAGGTTTTGCTGCTTCAGGGGCGTGGCGTTTTGTGCGTGTGTCGCGGCACAGAGGCCGATAGACACGAGTGCTGCTAATATCTTTGCGAATACGTTCATTTGTCCTGCTTTACGTTAATCGTTCTGCCGTTTGAGCGGCCTGCAAACTCGGGTGAGTAGAGGCACTGCACGGAAGCCGGTGCGGCGAGATACGTCCCTTTGCGGTCGGCATGGAAGTCGAGGGTTATTATGTGCTTGCCCTTTTTCATGCTTTCGAGGAACAGGGCCTGTGATGCGTCGCGCACGGCAAGGTAGAACCATTCGCCGTTATTGCAGGTGTAGCCCGAAATCTGCATAGCCGGTTCGAGGCACGCCGGACGCGGGTCGGTGAGGCTCACATAGTCAAAGTCGCGTGCGGCGTTTATGGTGTAGCGCACCCTTATGCGGTCTCCTGTCTTTATGCTTGCGCCGCTGGCGAGCGCGGTTTCCTTGCCGTCTTTCACAAGGAAGTATTCGCGGTTTACTGTAAGCTCGCCACCGCCTTTTTCAACATTTTGGGCCGGCGCAAGATAGCGGCTGTATATCCCGCCCCATGACATTCCGCCGTCGTTTTTGGATATGCTGACGGATTTGGGCGAGGATTTCAGTTCGCCAAGCGCGAAATCGGAGCGCACATAGCCTACGGCTTTTTCGTCTGCGGTTTTGGCGTTCTGCATAATGTTGATGCTCTTGCCGTTTTGAAGGTTGAGCGAGAAGTTTTCCGGGCGTGCCGTGCCGAAATGCACAAGCGAAGTGTCGGTTTTTGTGGTGGAAAGCAGGGCATAAACGGCGTCAACTGTGCTGCCGGCAGTTTCCCAGCCCTGTGTGCGCTTTGATTGCAGAATCCACGTGAGCATTCCTTCTTGCATTGCCTTGTCGTTGGGCGTGAGTGTGCGCACGGCTTCGAGTGCTGCCACTTGCGTGGGAATTTTGTAGCTGTTCCAGAACGACGGAGCGTTGAACGAGTCGAAGTATATGCCTTTCGCCTTGTCGCTGACGGTGTGTTCGAGAATGCTTTTGAGAACGGTCATCGCCTCTTTTGAATAGCCGGCATCGCTAAGCACGAGAGCTGCCTTTGCTTTGGCTGCAATGTTGAAGTCGGAATAGTGTTTCTGCAAAATGGGCAAAAGATAATTGCGGTTTGCCGAAGCCTGTGGCGAGAGCTTGCCTTTGCTCATGCGCAGAATGTTGAGGTAGTCGAGATGGCTGCCCCAGACTGACGGTTTTATGCCCTTTTTCTCGTCTTTTTTCATTTCCGCAATATCCTGCGCCACCTTGCCGTCAAGATATTTTATGGCTTTGTCTGTAATGTTGGTTGTGGACGTTTTGCCTGTCATGCTGTAGAGGCGCAGTAGCACGGTTGTTATGCCTGAAGTTATGTTGCGGCTTGAAGGCATATTGGGGAACCAGCCGAAACCGCCGTCCTCGCGTTGCAGGCGTGCAAGGCGTTCTTCAAGATTTCTTTCCCTCGCGCCCGATTGCAGCTCGTCGAACGTGCGTGCCAGCGAGCGGCGGCGCAGGGATATGTTGTCGGCGTTTGCCACCCACGGAGTTTCAGCGAGAATGGCGTTTTTGAGATCCTGGTTGCGGATCAGCGCGTTTTCGAGCAATGTGTCGGCGGTTTGCTCGTTTGCCCAGCGTTTTGCAGCCTCTTTTATTTCGGGCGAGATTGTCGCGATTTCGTGTTCGAGCGATGCTGCGAAATACGATGCCGCAAGCGTGAGTGCGTCCTCCCACTTGGGCGTGTCGATCAAAGGCAGTGCCTGTAGTGCAAGCCATATGGGGTTGGAGGTGTATTCTATTGTCAGGCGGCGGTTTGTTGCGCCGGCTTTGCTGCCTGTAAGCGTGTCGGCAATGTTAATCGTATGGTCTCCGCTGCCTTTGATTGTGAACGGCAGTGAGGCGATAACCTCAACCTTGTCGGAGAACAGCGGCAGGTAGTGCTGCTCGCCGTCGGCAAAGGTGCCGCAGTCGGCGGTTATCTTGCAGATGAGCAGCGGCGTTGTGAGGCTCTCCACGGCTTTGAAGGGGAATGCAACAATGGTTTCGCCCTTTGCGCCAATGCTGAACCTGACGGTTTCCTGTTTTATTATGGCAAGGTTTTCCGCATCCTGTATTGTCATGACCGCCTTGCCGCTAAGGCTTTTCCCGGAAAGGTTCTTTAGCGTTGCGAGGATTGTTGCGTTGTCGCCAAGACGCAGGAAGCGCGGCATATTCGGCTGAACCATGAACTCTTTTGTAACCGTTGCCGTGGTGTCTGCCTCAACAAAATTCATTGCCTTGGTGTGCGCAAGCACTTTCACGTTCCAGCGCGTCATGCTTTCCGGAGCTGTGAATGCTATGGCGAGGTTGCCGTTTTCATCAGAGCGCAAAGTGGGGGAGAAGTACGCCGTTTCGGCGAAGTTTTCCCGTAGCGTTTTTTGCGTGGGTGCTTCTTGTGCGCCGGCAGCAGTTTCCAAGGCTATGGCACTGTTAGCTGCGGCTTTCGCCATTCCCCTTGCGGCGAATTTGACCGTGGACGTCGATAGCTTATTGCCTCCATCCTCTGTGATTTGTTCTTTCAAATCTACCACATCTACGCCCACCTCTTCCTTGGCGTCCTGTCTGTCGGGGAAAGGATAGTACATGATGAGTTCGTCAAACCGCAACTTGGGTGCTTTTTCAAACTTGAACGGATTGTAGTAGTGGTTAAAGCTCATGCTACTGTTGAATGCGCTCCATATAACGCTTGGGACGTACCGGCTCAGGTATATCGGGGAATACCAATAGTTCTTTGCGAATTTGTCGAGCGAGGCATCGTAAATTGTGGCGATAGCCGAGGCTTTTGCCGGCGTTCCGTCGGGTTCGCAGATTTGCAGTCGCCATTCTTCCTTTTGGTTTGGGCGCAGACGGTCGCGGAACGAGGTCCACTTGTGTTTAAGCGTTTTGTTTGGCAGGGCTTTCTTTATCGTGATGTTCTCCTTGTAGAGTTCGCCGTCCTTCATGAAGCCAAGCACCACGGAGATGCCGTCGCCGTATTCTTCCTTGTAGTCGTAAACAAGTTTCTCGGCGGAGTTTGAGAGTGCTATCTGCCTGCTTTCAACAAGTTTGTTGTTGGCTATCACATCATAGAAGGCCGTAACATCGTTGAGCGAAGAGGCTATGCTTACGGTTGCCTTGCCGCCGGTAAAGCTTTCATTGGGCGAGTAGAGGCGTATGCGCTCGGCGGGGTCGGCGGCTTGGGTGTCGTTTACGGAGAAAAGCACAAAGTTTTTCTTTATGTTGTAAACGGTGTCTGTTTCGCCGTCAAGCTGCGTGTGCAGCGTGTATTTGCCTGACGCAAGATTTGCGAGGCTCTTTATTTCAACAGGCTCGTTTGCCGTAAACGCCCCTTCGGCGCAAAGTTCCGTTCCTTTATATATTGAGTATTTTCCTTTGCCTTCGGTTTGCTCTTGCAGTATGTTGCGCAGCGCAAAAGTGATGGCGGGAATGTTCCCTTTTTCTATTTTTTGCGGAATGTCGCAGCTTAGTATAGCGGCGCGTTTGCCCGCGCTGAGGTTTAGCTGTGCCTCTTGCGTTTCTCCAGCTCCCGATGTTACGGTTGCCGTTACGGTGAACATATACGTTGTGTTGGGAACGAGTTTCCTGCCAGTTGCTTCTGAATCTTCGTCAATGGGCACGCGCATTGTGAAGTTGCCGTCGCCGTCGGTTGTTGTGGTGTCGCTCGCGATGATTTCATTGTCGCTTTCCCTGTAAAACCAGCTGAAACTTGTTCTTCTCACCTTGTACGAAACCTTGGCATAGGAAACGCCCGCTCCTGTGAAAGCTGTGGCGCGTCCCTTAACGCTTATCGTGTCGCCAAGGGCGTATTTTTCTTTTGGCTTTTCGGTTGTAACTTCAAATGTGGGGCGTTTGTATTCCTCTATCCTTATTCCTACGGAGTTTTCTCCGTTTGCATTTATAAAGTAATAGCCCGGAATTACGGTTGCCGGCAGTGTGAAGTCTGCGCCAAACGCCCCGAACTCGTCGCTGTTCACTTCCTGCGTGCTCATCTCTTTGTTGTTGGGGTCGGTGAGCGTGAGTTTTATTTTCTTGTCATAAACGGTGTTGAACTCATCGCCCTTTTGCCGGAACACAATTCCCCCCACGCAAACTTTTTGCGACGGCCGGTAAACGGCGCGGTCGGTAAACAGGCGGTATTCCTCGTTGTTTTTTTCATTGTTCGGGCTGAATTTGGTGTAGCCGTAGTAATTGGCAAATGGGCAGTATTTGTCGCTGACGCTTTCGGCATTGTAGCGCGAATAGTTGCTGCGCGCCATAACCACTTCGCCTTTGCCGTTGGTTGTGTAGCTCGCCTTCATCTTGCCGTCCCTTGCGTCGTATTCGTTCACCGTTGCCCCGGCAACGGGCTTGCCGCTGCGGGCATCCACAACCGAAATGCGCATTCGGTTGTCGGGCAGGGGCAAAAACATGGTGCGCAGATTGCTGACGTAAAGAATGCAGTAAGAGTCCGCGTCCTTGTTCTGCGCATTCTTGAACATGTAAACTCCCGGCTCCGTTGGGGCGGAATACGAAAAGCTGTCCTTGAAATGGAAATATTCCTTGTCTGCGGTTATGCTCTTTGAGTAAACCGTTATTCCGTTCTTTGCGCTGGGCTTGAACTTCCTTGCAAGTTCGCGGTCGCCATTAATCTGCGTTGCCGTGTAGGGCAGGCGGAACATTTGTATCTCTATGTTTTTGGCATTGTCGGCTTTTATTACCCCGCGCAGTGTCTCGCCAGGGAAAGCGGTGTTTTTTGCAAAGCGGGCAAAGACGTTTTGCGTTTTCATCTCTTTCATGATGTTGCGCAAAACGGCGGAGCGGGGATTCTTGGCATACATCTGCGCCCCCTTGTTTGCCAAGCTGTAGCACAGGTCTTCGGTTTCACATTTACCGTTCCTCATTTTGCCGCAAAGATATATGTATGCCTCAACGGCGCATGGGCTTTGGGCATACTGTTCCATAAGCTTGCGTGCCACAGAGTACGTTGTGCGGGTTGTGTCGCTGTATTCTCCGGAATAGTATTCGTGGCTTTCGCGGCTCAGCGAGTCCAAAGTTGCCAAAACCACGGCATCCGCATTTCCCGCCTTGCGGTAATGCCCTATGAAACGGCTTTCGATGTCTCGCCGCCTATGCTGTATTTCTTCCCTTGAAAACGAAGTGTTCCTTATGTCGTTCAAGGCGTCCGCCGCGTTTCTGCAAACCATGCTCAGCAGGTCTCCGTTGTAGTGTTTGCTTGCGCCGCCTTTTTTTACGGCGGGCATGAATTCCGCCGCTTTGCGGTTGTCGAATACCGTGAGGTCCTTTGTGGCTTCGAGTATGCACTCAACAGCCCTGTTGCCTTCGGTTGGGTCGCGAAAATCCGAATTGTTCGCATGCATCCTCGCCGCCACCAACTTCCATAGTGCGCGTTCCGTCGGGCGTTTTTCGTTTTCGGCAATGCTGTCAAGGTTTTTTATTCCCGCCTTTGCGCTGTCGGGCGAAATGTCCCATTGCATCTGCAAGGCGCAAACGGCGGCTTTCAGCATCTCGCCCGTGTTGCCCTGCCGCGCGGCTTGCGAGTATATGCCGCGTATCTCCGAAAGGGCGGTTTTGGGCAGGTCTTTTTCCATGGCCTTGCCGGCTTTTTCCCAAAGTTGCTTGTAGTTTTGTGCAAACGCGGCGTTGAGCGCAACGAGTGCCACTGCCGTCATGAGGGTTCTTTTGAGTTTCATAATCAAAGCGTATTTGAATGCAAAGGTAATGTTTTGCTTATATATAATGCGTTGTTTGCGCCATAGTTAGTGTGGCGGCTTTTTAATAAAATGCGCGGATTGCCAAAATCTTGCCTGTTCGTGCTGTGTTTTTGCATGACAAGAGAGGCATGGTTTCCGAAAGAAACCATGCCTCTCTTGTAAAAGTCGGGGTGACTGGATTCGAACCAGCGACCTCGCGCCCCCCAGACGTGTACTCTAACCGGACTGAGCTACACCCCGCTTTTGCTTGCGCCATGACTGCTGCGGCTTTCGCCGTTTGCCGCCTTTCTGCGTTTGCGAGTGCAAATGTATGGCGTTTTTCTGAAATATCAAAAAATAAATCCATATTTTTGCCGTGCAAAACGAAATTTCATCCCTCAATGGTATATAAGATAACTCCCCCAAGCAGGTTTTTGCATGCGGAAACGGTTCTGCCGGCATCGAAAAGCATATCAAACCGTGTGCTGGTTATAAACGCGCTGGGCGGTTCGCCCCAAAAGGTGGCCAACCTCGCCGAGTGCGACGACACGGCTGTGATGCTCAAAGCCCTGCACTGTGGAAACGATGCGGCAAAAACGGTTGACGTTCACGGTGCCGGCACTTCCATGCGCTTTCTCACGGCATATTTCAGCCTTTTCCCCGAAAGGCGCGTGATGACCGGCTCGCCGCGTATGCTGCAACGCCCCATAAGCATACTTGTTGACGCCTTGCGCGGTCTTGGTGCGGATGTAGAGTATGCTGGCTGCGAGGGCTTCCCGCCGCTAAGGGTTGGCGGGGGAAATATGCACGGCGGCAATGTTGCGCTCCCCGCGAATGTCAGTTCGCAGTATGTCTCCGCCCTGCTGATGATAGCACCGTGTCTTGAGGGCGGGCTTAGCATGAAACTTGAGGGCGGCGTGGCTTCGCGCCCTTATATAAATATGACTATGGAGCTGATGAAGTTGTTTGGCGCAAAAGCCGAATGGATTTCCGAAAACGAAATATCCGTGGCTGCCGGCGCATACACGGCAAAACCGTTCACGGTGGAGAGCGACTGGAGCGCGGCATCGTATTGGTATGAAATCACGGCGTTGGCTGGTGGTGCGGGAACATCGGTCGCGCTTCCCGACTTGCACAATAACAGCTTGCAGGGAGACTCGAAGGGCGCGGAGTATTTTGGAAAGCTCGGCGTGGAAACACGGTTTACTCCCGATGGGGCGGTGATAGAATATGCAGGCGGCGGATGCACGCGGCTTGAAATAGACATGAAGGGCGAGCCGGACCTTGCCCAGACGTTTGTAGCGACTTGCTGTGGACTTGGAGTGAAGTTCAGGTTGGGCGGTTTGGCGAACCTGCGCGTAAAGGAGACCGACCGCATAGCCGCGCTTGAAAACGAAATGCGCAAGTTGGGCTATGTTATAGGCGACACGTCCGACGGCACGCTGTTTTGGGACGGCACGCTTTGCCCTCCGCAGGAAAACGCAGTGATAGAAACATACGAAGACCACCGCATGGCAATGAGCATCGCCCCATTGTGCATAAAGACAGGCAGCGTTTTGATTGACAACCCGCAGGTGGTTGCCAAGTCCTATCCGCGCTATTGGGACAACCTGCGTGCGGCTGGTTTCGTGGTGGAGGAGGCAAGTTTGTAGCGTTATGTTCCCTGTTATATTGGTTGCGCTGCTTGTTGCGGGCATTGTGGTTTTTGCGGTGTATATACGGCGCAATCCTTTTGACGAGATACCGCGAAAGGAGAAGCCGGGCGATTGCAACGAGCATTGCGGCACGTGCTTTGACGTTTGCGCCGCATCGAAGATATTGCAGGCGGAAGTGGCGGAGAGTGCGGATTTTGACGATTCCGAACTTGACGCATGGGCCGGGACTAAGGCTGATGAATACAGCGACAGCCAGATAGAGGTGTTTGCCGAAATTCTCGAAACGCTTACGTCCGATGAGGTGGGGAAGTGGGTTGAGAGCCTTCGCCGCCGCAACATAGAGCTGCCCACCGCATTGCGCGACGAGGCGATAATGATAATCAACAAGGAATAAGGCAAAATCCTTAAAACGCGGTAACACTCTGAAAAACAGAGAATTATCTGTGTCTGAAAGTGGCTGTGTAACGTTTTGTTTTTCAGGGACTTGCAAGCGGCGAAAAAAGGTCTGATGTAGTTTAAATTATATCAGACATAATTTTTTCTATGTCCTATGTAGTTTTTCCTACATCAAATGTAATT
>CAVCON010000035.1:0-16335 GCA_963603805.1 Oscillospiraceae bacterium | reverse complement strand
TCCTATGTAGAAAAAATTATGTCTGATATAATTCAAACTACATCAGACCTTTTTTTCGCCACCTGCAACACACAGAAAACCAAACACTTACAAACCTATTTCAAAATAAGGTAATTCTCTGAAAAACAGCATAATACAAAATCCGCTTCTTTTTTCGGAAATCGCATAAAACAGCCGCCTCTGCACATAACGGATAACACACAACCCAAATGAACTTTTTTGTGATTGACAAAAAATTTTCCGCATTTTCTTTGCCGCTATGAAAAAAACATATACTTTTGCAGTGTACTAATAATGTATTACACTAAAACAGTATAGCAATGACAGACATCAACAACGTATCGTTCGGTTATCCGGGACACGGCAATCTTTACGAGAACTTGGATTTCTCCCTGCCCCAAGGCAACATCTACGGTCTGCTCGGACGCAACGGTTCGGGCAAGTCCACCCTGCTCTACCTCATCGCCGGTCTGCTGCGCCCGCGAAAAGGCAATATTCTATTCATGGGCGACAACACAATAAAGCGCGAACCAAAGACTTTGAGCAACATATTCATCCTGCCCGAGGAGTTCTCGCTTCCAAAGTGCAACTTCATGAAATACGTGAAACGCTACGCGCCGTTCTACCCCCGCTTCAGCGAAGAGACGCTCAAAACCTGCCTTGCGGAGTTTGATATGCCATACGACATGCCCATGGGCGAACTGTCGATGGGCAACAAAAAGAAGGCATACGTTTGCTTCGCGCTTGCAACCAATGTGAGCCTGCTGCTTTTGGACGAGCCAACAAACGGTTTGGACATCCCCTCGAAGGTGCAGTTCCGCAGAGCCATATCCAAGACCATGACCGATGACAAGAGCGTGATAATATCCACACACCAGGTGAGGGACATAGACACCCTGCTCGACCACCTTATTATAATCGACAACGGAAGGCTCATGCTCAACACCTCGACCGAGGAGATAACGCGCCGCTACGCTTTTGAGGAGCGCGCAATGGGAGAGCCGGTTGACGACGCCGTGTATGTGCAGCGTTCCGTGGGCGGCAACAAGGTGATTTTGGAGAACAAGACCGGTATCGACACGCCGCTCGACCTCGAGATGCTGTTCACCGCCACCGTTGACGGCAAGATTTCAATCCAGGACACAGAGAGCGACAACGAAAAAGACGAAGAGCAATGAAACCATTAATTCCGGCAAACACATTCTCGGGCAGCCGTTTTGCGCAGGTGCTTAAATGCGGCTTCCTGTCAAAGGAGTTCCGTCTGTGCCTCATGATAATGGGAGTGATGTACCTGATTTTTCTTTTCACAAACATATTGGACACACGGGAGCCTTACGACATCTTTCGGGATTTGAGCGGCTTTCTGTTCATAACATTTGCTTTGGGAACAACATCGGGCGCATCGCTTTTCGCAGCCAGCCTTTCCGACAAGGGAAGCCGCATAAGCCACATAATGCTCCCCGCCACAAATGCGGAGAAGTTTCTCGCCCGCATCGTGGTGGTTTTATGCGGAACAGCAGTGGCATCGTTTGCAGCCTACCTCGTGCTGTCGATGATATTGGCGGTTTTGAGCGTGTTTTCGTCCGCAACGCCTGTAGGGGCAAGCTTCAATCCGTTCGCCAACATCAACATACACTTTTACGGAGTGCCGGGTGAAAAGCAAATAATGATACTCGCAGGGGCTTTCATGTTCACACTGATGGTGTTCTCAATATACCTGCTCGGCGGGATGCTGTGGAAAAAGAAAAGCTGGTTCATCACATCGCTGGTTATCCTGCCGTTCCTCATGGCGGTAACAAACGTCGAGGGGCTGCGCATACTGCGGAGCGTAATGATACGCTATGATTCCGCAACGGCGATGACATCCGACTTTTTACTGGACATTGCCGTAATGGCAGCATTTGTGCTGCTCAACTTCTGGCTCACATGGTTTATGTTCAAACGTATGCAGGCAGTGCGCCCAACGTTCATGAGTTTCATGCGCGGACTGCGCCGAAAATTCTAAAAAGGCAGAACCATGATTACTCTGAAACAGACAAACAAATTCTCGGTGCAGAGGTTCGCACTCATACTGCGATACACCCTCCGCTCCAAGGCGTGCATCCACAGCGCGGCAATATCGGTGGCAATGCTTTTGCTGTCGCTGATGGTTGCCGTAAACAACAGCACAGGACATTGGGGAATGGAACATTTCTACACCCTCAATTCCCTGCGTCATTCAATACTGATGGTTTTCGTATTTTCGGCATTGCTGTCCGCATCGCAGGCATTCGCCGGGCTGGGGAAAAAGAGAAACTGCATAAGCGAAGTGATGCTCCCTGCCAATGCGTCCGAAAAATTCCTTTCACGCATTATAATATGTATCGCCACCTGTCTTGTGGTTACATTGGCATTGTATCTCGTCGCCTTTGAAATATTGGCAGCCCTAAGCAAGTCGGCAAACGAAATGACCTTCATCTCCCAAACCGCAATGGCACAACATGACCCTCTTATGGAAATTTACACAAACAGGGGCCACAACCCGTTCTTCGACACTTTCACGTTTGACTGGGAAAATATTGCGGGCATTGTGGCAGGATTGTCGGTATTCGCACTCGGCGGAACGGTGTGGAAAGAAAAAGCCTTAATAATAATGCCGATAATATCGGTTTTCCTAATCGGCGTGCTGGATCGCCTTGGCACTGGCAACATCGGCATTCTATACATATTTATTGCAATAGTATGCTGGCGGCTTACATGGCGTATGTACTCGCGTATGCAGTGCAGCACAATAAAGATTTCAAGTCTCTGGCATTTGGCAAGAAACAAAATCCTTAACAAATCATGAATTTCAACGACAGCAAATCAATATACCAACAAATAGCCACGCGCATTTGCGATGAGATAATGCTTGGCGTTTATGAGGAGGGAGGAAGAATACCTTCGGTGCGCGACTACGCATCCCAAATGGAGGTGAACGCCAACACCGCCGTGCGCTCGTACAATTATCTTGAACAGCTCGGGGTAATCGAAAGCAAGCGCGGATTGGGCTACTTCGTAACTCCCGACAGCCGAAGCATAATCGCAGAAACAAGGAAAAAAGAGTTCTTCTCCTCATTCGTGCCCGACTTTTTCAGGCACATGGATATGCTCGGAATTGATTTCGGCGAGATAGAAAAGCTCTACGCAGAACACAAAAACAACAAACAGGAACAATGATCCACCTGAAAGACATTAACAAGACATACGACAACGGCACAAAGCTCCACGTGCTGAAAGGCGTTTCGCTCGACATCAACGAGGGGGAGTTCGTCTCTATAATGGGAGCGTCAGGGTCGGGAAAGTCCACGCTGCTAAACATAATGGGCATACTCGACAACTACGACAGCGGCGACTACACCATTGACGGCGTGGAAATAAAAAACCTCAGCGAAAACCGCGCCGCCGACATCCGGAACCGCATGATAGGCTTCATATTCCAGTCGTTCAATCTCATTTCGTTCAAAAACGCAATGGAGAACGTGGCTCTGCCGCTGATGTACCAGGGCGTGGGGCGCAAACGCCGCAACGCCCTCGCGCTGGAATATCTCGACCGTCTGGGGCTTAGAGACCACGCCCACCATCTGCCCAACGAACTTTCGGGAGGGCAGAAGCAAAGGGTGGCGATTGCACGCGCAATGATTACCAAACCGCGCATAATACTCGCCGACGAACCTACGGGAGCTTTGGACAGCCGCACATCGCTCGAAGTGATGCAGCTTTTGAAAAAGCTCAACGAAGAAGGCATGACCATAGTGGTCGTAACCCACGAAAGCGGTGTGGCAAACGTAACAAACAAGATAATCCACCTGAAAGACGGCTTTATAGAGAACATAGAGGAGAACGTGCGCCACGATGCGTCCATCTTCGGCGCAAACGGACTAATGAAATAGCAATCATGATAGACACTCTACAAGAACTGTTTGCAACCCTCAGCCGCTCGAAGCTACGCACAACGCTCACGGGCATTTCGGTGTCCACGGGAATGTTTCTGCTGATACTTCTGCTCGGGGCCGGAAACGGAATAATCCACGCATTCGAGAATATGTCGGGAAACCTTTCGCTCAATGTCATGGAAATCTACGGCGGCACCACATCCCTGCCCTACCACGGCATGAAAGAGGGGCGGCAGGTTTCGCTCGACAGGCACGACATGGAAATTGCGGGACATAACTTCACAAACTGCGTCAACACGGCAACGGGCGTGATGTCGCAAAGCGGCGTTACAATCCGCCACGGGCAGCAGAGCGTGTCGCGCGACATAAGCGGCGTAACTCCGCAATACCGCGAAATGAACAAGCAAGCCGACAAAATAGCGGCGGGAAGGTTCATAAACGAAATTGACATAAGCGAACGCCGGAAAGTCATTGTCATATCGCAAAAAGACGCTGACGAGCTTTTCGGCTCATGGCGCAACGCCGTTGGGAAACTCGTTGACGCGCAAAATGTGGCATACCGCGTTGTGGGCGTTTACCCCGATATGAGCATGAGCCACAACCAAGACGTTTTCATGCCGCTCAACACCCTACAGACCATATACGGCAAAGGCGGCAATTACGACAAGCTTGCGCTTAAAACAAAAGACATACACAGCGAAAGCGACGTTGACAATTTTGCGGCACAATACCGCAAATTCGCCGGTCCTGTACATCAATACTCTCCCGACGACAAAAACGCCGTGTGGATGTGGAACACCACAACCGGCGCAGAGGAAAGCGCAAAGGCAATGAACATACTTCACATCGCGCTGTGGGTTATCGGTCTTCTCACCCTCATAAGCGGCGTTGTGGGCATCAGCAACATAATGCTCATAACTGTCAAGGAGCGCACACACGAGTTCGGAATACGCAAGGCACTCGGCGCACGCCCGCTTTCAATCCTGAAAGGGGTGATTATCGAAAGCATTGTGGTTACGGCTGTATTTGGCTACATCGGAATGGTGCTCGGCGTTGTCGCCACCGAATACATGAGCGTCATAGGCGGAGACTCGAAAGTTACGCTTGGCGACATGACGATGACGGTTTTCTCAAACCCCACGGTTGATTTCTCCATTTGCGTCAAGGCACTGATAGTGATGATTGCCGCCGGAGTTGTTGCTGGGCTTATCCCGGCGCGAAAAGCCGTAAAGGTGAAACCTATAGAAGCATTAAGGGCGGAATAAAATGAAAGCAAGAAACATATTAAGCGCAATGCGCCAGATATTCGACAGCGACCGCATGGCGGAAGTGGCAAGCGCACTTGCAGGAAACAAGTCGCGCACCATGCTCACGGCGTTCGGCATATTCTGGGGAGTGTTTATGCTCGTTCTGCTGCTTGGCGGCGGAAAGGGTCTGCAAGGCCTCATGATGTCCCAATTCGGCGGCTTTGCCGAAAACACGGGCGCAATGGCCACAAAAAACACAACCAAGGCATACAAAGGCTACGCCAAAGGGCGCGAGTGGTCTCTCAACATACGCGACGTGGAAGGACTGCGCAAAAACGTCAGCGGCATCGATGTCATAGTTCCTACCGTTGCAGAATGGGGAGTGCCTGCGAAATATTCAAAGCGCACATGTACGGTGTCATCTTTAAGGGGAGTTCTTCCCGACCAACAGAAGATTGAGACACCCAAGCTCAAATACGGACGCTACCTAAACGACACCGATGTGAGCCAAGGGCGCAAAGTTTGCGTCATCGGCAAGCGCGTGTTCGAGGAGCTGTTTACCGACGGCGAAAACCCATGCGGCAAATACATCAGCGTTGACGGCATTTACTACGAAATTGTGGGGGTGGACATAAGCAAAAGCAACGTGGGCATTGCCGGGCAGCCGCAGGAAAGCGTGATGATTCCCTACAGCGTGATGCACAACATACGCAACTACGGCGACAAGGTGGACATTATAACCTTCACCGCCAACGGCAACACCACAGTGGCGTCGCTTGAGAACAAAGTGCGACAATATATTTACCGCGTCCACGACGTGCATCCCGACGACCGCGAGGCTATGGAGTTTTTCAACGCCGAAATGCTGTTCCAAATGTTCAACAACCTTTTCAGGGGCATAAACATTTTGGTGTGGCTCATCGGAGTGGGCACGGTGGTGAGCGGAGTTATCGGCGTAACCAACATTATGCTTGTGTCAATACGCGAGCGCACTGTGGAGCTTGGCATACGCCGCGCAATAGGCGCGAAGCCACGCGACATACTTGTGCAAATTCTCACCGAAAGCGAGATTATGACCATAATGGCAGGAATGTCGGGACTTATTGCCGCCGTGGGAATACTCGCAATAGCCGAACCTGCAATACAGCAAGGTTCCGGGACTGCTTCAAGCTTCCAAATACCTTTCAACATTGCCTTCAGCGTAGCCCTTGCCCTGCTCGCGCTCGGACTGCTGGCGGGAGTTTTCCCGGCGTTGAGGGCTTTGGCCATAAAACCTGTCGATGCAATGCGCGACGAATAAACAACAAATCAACAAAGAAACAAACATACAAGTCATGAAACGAACAATAAGAATTGCGGTGGCACTGCTGATTGTCGCCGTGTTTGCAGGAACTTTTGTTTACCTGTACCAAAAATCAAAGAAAGCCCCCACGCTCTACGAAGTGGAAACTGCCGCATACGCCGACATTTCGCGCACCACAGTGCTCAACGGAAACATCGAGCCAAGGGACAAGGTTGAGATAAAGCCGCAGATTAACGGCATCATTGCCGAGATTTACAAACAGGCGGGCGAAGCCGTGCACACAGGCGACATCATAGCCAAGGTGAAAGTCATCCCCGGAATGGAGGAGCTCAATGCCGCCGACGACCGTGTGCGAGTGGCCCGCATCAACCTTGAGCAGGCTAAGCGCGACTACGACCGTGCCAAAAAGCTCTACGACGACAAGCTGATAAGCACAGAGGAATACGAAAAGGCGCAGCAGGAACTTAAAAAGGCAAAGGAGGAAAGCCGCACCTCAGCCGATGCACTGCAAATTGTGAAAGAGGGCGTTTCGGCATCAAACAGCACCTACAGCACCACGCTAATACGCTCCACAATCAACGGCATAATTCTCGACATCCCTGTCAAGGTGGGAAATTCCGTGATTATGAGCAACACCATGAACGACGGCACTACAATCGCCACGGTTGCCGACATGAACGACCTTATATTCAAGGGAACGATAGACGAGACCGAAGTGGGGCTTGTAAGCACGGGTATGCCGATGACCATAACCGTGGGCGCGTTGCAGGACCACAAATTCTCGGCGCAGCTTGAATACATCTCGCCCGAAGTCGAGTCGTCAACCGATGGCAAGAGTGCCAACCAGTTCGAGATAAAGGCGGCGGTGAAGGTTTCGCCCGAAGTGAAAATACGCTCGGGCTACAGCGCAAATGCCGAGATTGAGCTTCAAAAGGCGGCACACGTGGTTTCCGTTCCCGAAGGGTGCGTTGAGTTCAGCGACGACACCACCTTTGTTTACGTGCTAACCCAAAACGAGCCGCAGACCTTTGAACGCCGCAAGGTTACAACTGGCTTGAGCGACGGCGTTAAGATTGAAATAAAGAGCGGGCTTAAAACCGGCGACAAGGTGAGGGGCAACATAAAGTCCGACAACGCCGACAACAACGGCAAGGGGGAATAAGCCATGAAAAAGACCATTGCCATCTTCATCGCGGCGGCAACCTCGCTCTGCGCCCCGGCGCAAAGGGTGATGACCCTCGCACAATGCATAGACTACGCCATATCCAACAACGTCAGCGTAAAGCGTTACGCCAACAATGTGGAACAGCAGAAAGTCCAGTTGTCAACGGCACGAAATTCGCGGCTTCCCGACCTCACGGCAGGGGCTTCGCAGAGTTTCAACTTCGGGCGCGGACTCAACTCGGAGAACACCTACGTAAACCGCAACACCCAAAGCACGGGCTTCAACCTGCAAACAAGCGTACCGCTGCTCACCGGCGGCAGAATACCAAACGAGGTTGCCATGAACCGCCTGAACCTGCAAGCGGCAACCGCTGACCTTGAACACGCCCGCCAAAGCATAGCCTTGCAGGTGGCGGCGGCGTACCTGCAAGCTGTATATGCCGCCGAAGTGGTAAAGGTGCAGGAGGCGCAGGTGGCTTTCTCAAAAATTCAGGAAGACCGCATAGCCAAACTGTTCAAAGCCGGCAAATCGCCCGAAAGCGATGTGGTGGAAGCCCGCTCGCAAGTGGCGCAGGACGAAATGGGAAGAACACAGGCCAAGTGCGACTACAAGCTCGCCATGCTCGACCTTTCACAGCTTCTCGAACTGCCCTCGCCCGACAGCATCGGGGTGGTTGCGCCCGAGGGCGAGACATCGGCAACGCTACCTCCGCTGCCCGACCAGATTTTCGCCCGCGCCGAAGGCATAAAGCCCGAGATACAGGCGGAGAAACTGCGTCTGCAAGTGGCGGAAAAGAACATACGCATAGCCAAGGCAGCCCTGTACCCCACCCTGTCGCTCGGCGCGGGACTGTCATCGCAATACTACAAAACTTCGGGCTTCAGCGCACCGTCGTTCTCAAAGCAATTGAGCGACAACTTCAACAAGTCGATAGGGCTGTCGCTGAACATTCCCATATTCAACCGCCTTGCCACACGCAACTCCATAAGACAGGCAAAATTGCAGCAGGACGAACAGGCATTGCAGCTTGACGAGACAAAGAAAACACTTTACAAGGAAATACAGCAGGCATACTACAACGCAGTAAACGCCCAGGCAAAATACGAGTCGGCACTCGCGGCACGCACCGCCGCCGAAACAAACTTCAACATGATGACCGGCAAGTTCGAGAACGGACGCGCCAACGCCACCGAGCTTGAAGAGGCGAAGACAAAACGCGCAAAGGCAATAACCTCCACGTTGCAGGCGAAATATGAATACATCCTGCGAATGAAGATAATAGAGTTTTACGAAGGCAACAAGATTGGGTGAGAAAACACCCCAACGTTTAATGTTTGGAAAAGAAGCCGCGCAGCCAAAGTTTGGCGTGCGGCTTTTTTCATGCCGTATTTTGTAGTGTTGCCGTGAGGTTTTGCATTGTTTGCGCGGTGCAGTTCACGCAGTGGCGTATAGGGCATATACGATAAGCACAACAAACACACAAGCAACATTCAATCAATAAATTGCATCGTTTGTAGGGGCGTATTGCATACGCCCTGAATTGAGCGGATTGGCAACATTGTGGCGATGGTTTGCGATGCGGTTCGTGCGGTGGCGTACATGGCGTATGCAATACGCCATACAAATGTGCAGTAACCAATTAATCAGAAAATTGCGCCAATTGTAGGGGCGTATGGCATACGCCCTGAAGTGCGCCGTTTTGCGATGTTGCGACAGCGGTTTGCGATGCAGTTCAAGCGATAGAGTAAAGGGCGTATGCAATACGCCCCTACATATATACCGTGTGCAATCAAAAACAACATACACCGTTCATTTTATTTTCGCAAAGCCAAAAACGATTGCTCTTTTCAAACTGCCCGAAAATTACATTTGATGTAGGAAAAACTATGTCCTATGTAGAAAAAATTATGTCTGATATAATTCAAACTACATCAGACCTTTTTTCTGTATTTGCAAACATCTGGAAAACAACGACTTATGCAGCCCTTGTAATTTCACACCAAACCATTGGCTTTCAATGTTTTACGTTAAGAGGCGGCGTTATTCCTAAATTCACACGCTAATGCCGCCAAATGTTTTTAAGCCGCACATCCGACATTATTCGCGGTTTATGCTTAACTTTGTGAGAAATATAAAAAAGAATTACCGATATGAACCGCAAACAACTGACAGAGAACATATTCAAGCGCAAATCGTTCCTTTGCGTAGGACTTGACAGCGACATGAAGAAGCTCCCCGAATGTCTCGCCGGCGACCACGACGCGATGTTCACGTTCAACAAAAACATAATCGACGCAACCGCGCCCTATTGCGTGGCATACAAGCCCAACGCCGCCTTTTACGAGGCTGCCGGCATTGTGGGTGAAAGCACGCTGAGGCGCACCGTGGAATACCTAAAGGAGAACTACCCCAACCACTTCGTGCTGCTCGACGCAAAACGCGGGGACATAGGCAACACGGCGCGTATGTACGCCACCGCCGCATTCGACTCGCTCGGGGCGGACGCCGTTACCGTGGCCCCATATATGGGCAGCGACAGCGTAACGCCGTTTCTTGAGCACAAAGACAAGTTTGTTGTGCTGCTCGCGCTGACGAGCAATGTCGGAAGCCTTGACTTCCAGATGACGGAGGACGCGAACGGCGAACGCCTGTTCGAGAAAGTGCTGCGCACAAGCCAGGCGTGGGGAAATGCTGACAACATGATGTATGTGGTTGGCGCAACACGCGGCACACTGATTGGGGACGTGAGGAAAATAGTGCCCGACAATTTCCTGCTTGTGCCGGGTGTCGGGGCGCAGGGCGGTTCGCTTGAGGAAGTGTGCAAATACGGCATGACCAAGGACTGCGGACTGCTCGTGAACTCCTCACGCGGGATTATCTTTGCCGACTCCACCGAAAACTACGCCAAGACAGCGGGAGAAAAGGCAAAGGCTCTTGCCGAGCAAATGGCAAAGGCTTTGGACGACTTCAAGAAATAACCTTTCGCGCCCGCCCCTGATGAAATACATAATAGACCCGGTGCACGGTTTCACGCCCATTGACGGCGGACTTATCACAACGCTCGTAAAGCATCCGCTTTTCCAGCGTCTCACCCGCATACGCCAGCTGGGCGTTGAGGGAATTGTGTATCCCGGGGCGCAGCACACGCGCTTCCAGCATTCACTGGGCGCATACCACCTCACACGCCAGGCTGTTGCCGCGCTCGAAGTGAAGGGTGTAAGCCTTGAACCCAAGGAGCGCGAGGGGCTTCTCGCCGCAATACTGCTGCACGATGTGGGCCACGGACCGTTCTCGCACGTGCTGGAAAACGTGATAATCCCCAATGTGAGCCACGAGCGCATTTCGCAAATGGTGATGGGGCGGATAAACCGTGAACTCGGCGGTGCGCTTGACGAGGCCATCAGCATCTTCACCGACAGGCATCCCAAGCATTTCCTGCATGAGCTTATTTCGAGCCAGCTCGACATGGACAGGCTCGACTACCTGTGCCGCGACTCGTTTTTCACCGGCGTGAGGGAGGGAAACGTGGGCGCGGCAAGGATTATACAGATGCTAAACGTAAAGGACGACCACATTGCCGTGGACGAAAAGGGAATATATTCCGTGGAAAACTACCTTATGACGCGGCGCATGATGTATTGGCAGGTGTATTTCCACAAAACGGCGGTGGCGGCGGAAGCAATGCTCACAGGGGCTTTGCGCCGCGCAAGGCAGATGATACACGCAGGAACGCAGTTGTTCGCCTCGCCGGCACTCGACTTTTTCCTGCGGAACGACCTGACCGCCGCAGAGTTTGCAGAAAATCCCGAATGCCTTGAAAACTACATGGAACTTGACGACACCGACATCGTGTCGGCACTGAAAGTGTGGATGAAGAACGAGGACAAGATACTCTCAATCCTAAGCGGGAATTTCATAAACCGCCGTGTGTTCAAAACCGACATATACGACGGCGAAGCCCCCGCAGGTTGTCTGGACGGGATGCGCAGACAGGTTGCAGCAAAGCTGGGGCTTGACGAAAAAGAGACCGACTTCTTTGTATGCCAAAAGGTGATAGAGAAGGATATGTACAACATCCAGACCGACCAAATAAGAATTCTGCTGCGCAACGGCGGTGTGAGCACAATGCCGGAGGTATCGGAAATAATACGCACCGACACCGCCGCCACGCCCTACCGCAAAACCTACATCGTACACGAAAGGCTGTGAAACAAACGTAACATCATAAACCACATAAAAAACATTATCATGAAAAAGACAATTTTCCTTATAGCGGCACTCGCATCGTGCCTCGTGCTGCAAGCGCAAAAACAGGCGCAAAGCCTTGTCAAGGAACTGAACGACCCAAAGTCGAAAAAAGTGATCGTGGTGTCGCATCGCGGCGACTGGCGCAACGCGCCCGAAAACTCGTTGCAGGCGTTCAAGAACTGCATCGGCATGAACGTGGACATGATTGAGATTGACCTGAAGAAAACAAAAGACGGGCAGCTCGTACTGATGCACGACAACACCATTAACCGCACAACAAACGGCAAGGGAAAACCTTCGGACTACACGCTTGAGGAACTGCGCAACCTGCGCCTGAGAAACGGAATACAAGTGGTAACAGCCCACCAAATACCCACGCTCGAGGAGGTGCTTAACCTTACCAAGGGAAAGATACTTATCAACATCGACAAGGGCTACGACTTCTTCAAGGACGTTTACGCGCTGCTCGTGAAAACCGGCACTGTTGACCAAGTTGTGATAAAGTCGGGCTTTCCGTATGAGAAAGTTAAAGCCGAAAACGGAGATGTTCTCGACAAGGTTATATATATGCCTATTGTAAGCCTTGACAAACCGGGCGCGGAGGAGTTTATCGACGGCTACAAGGCAATGAAGCCCGTTGCCATAGAATGCTGCTTCCGCGAAGTAACGCCCGAAGTTCTGCGGCTGCTCAAAAAGGTTAGGGACAACGGCTCGAAAATCTGGGTGAACTCCATGTGGCCCTCGCTCAACGCGGGACACGATGACGACCGCGCCGTGGAATTGGAACAAAGAGATGAAACTTGGGGCTGGCTTCTGGAACAGGGGGCGTCGCTTATACAGACCGACCGACCGCAGGAGCTTATAAAATATCTCAAGAAGCACAAGAGGCACTAAACGACAAAGAACGCCTAAAGCAAACCGCACTCCTCCGCCACGCTGTTGGTCAAGGCGATGAAATCCTGAACTGAAAGTTGCTCGGGGCGGCGCGTCAAATCGGGATTGCCCAAGAACTTTGTGTGGTCGGCGGATTTGCCGGCTTTCATGTCAAGCTCGCGCAAAAGCTGCTTCAACGTAACGCGCAGCATCTTGCGGCGGTGAATGAACGTTCCTTTTACAACACGCCTGAAAAGCTTCTCGTCGCAGCCGAGGTCGGTTACGGCGTTGCGCCTCATGCTTATAACGGCGGAACGGACTTTTGGCGGCGGATTGAAAACGCCCGGCTCGACGGTGAAAAGGTATTCCACGTCATACCACGCCTGAAGCAGCACGCTCAATATGCCATAGTCCTTCTTTCCCGGCGGGGATGCAAGGCGCAAAGCCACTTCGCGCTGTATCATCCCCGTACAAAGCGGAACGTAGTCCTTGTAGTCGAGCATACGGAAGAATATCTGCGAGCTTATGTTATAGGGATAATTTCCCGTGAGTACAAACTGCCGTCCGCCGAAAAGCGTATCAAGCGGCATTTTGAGGAAATCCCCCTCAACGAGGTTGCCCCCCAGCTCGGGAATGTTCTCCTTGAGATACGCCACGCTCTCCCTGTCAACCTCCACAACCTTCAGTTCCCTTTTGCGGGACAGCAGCGGATAGGTGAGAACGCCCATTCCCGGTCCCACCTCAAGTATCGGAATATCCGGCAAGGCATCCACGGTGGCGGCTATGCGCTCCACGGTCGGGATGTCGGTGAGGAAATGCTGTCCTAATGATTTTTTCGGGCGTACCTTGGGCATCTGTAAAGGGATTTGTTTATCTTTGCGTTTACAAAATTACGAATAATTGCGTAATAAACGGATTTGAAAAAAACTATAACAACATCGCTGCGCATCATACTGCCGTTTCTTCTCGGGGCGGGCATTCTTTATTGGATGTATCGCGGGAGTTCGTGGAGCGACATCAGCGACATGATTTTCCACCGCATGAAATGGGGATGGATGTTCCTGTCGCTTTTTTTCGGCATAGTGCCGCAGGTGCTGCGCGGTCTGCGGTGGCGGCTTGCGCTTGAGCCTACTGGAGAAAAGCCGAGGCGCAGAACCTGCACGTTCGCGATATTCATTTCCTACGCGGCAAGCCTCGTCGTGCCGCGCATAGGAGAGATTACGCGCTGCGGCACACTTAGCCACCGCGACGGCACTTCGTTCGTAAAAGGCATAGGCACAGTGGTTACGGAGCGCATTGTTGACGCACTTTTCATGCTTGGCGTTACGGCTTTCGCAATATTCGCGCAAAGAAAGACGTTCACCACTTTCTTCAGCCGCACAGGCACAAATTTCGGAAACATACTCGAACGTTTCACAACTACAGGCTACGTGGTTACGGCAATCTGCATAGCCGCGCTTATAATAATGGTTGTGTTCGCCGTAAGGAGGCTAAAGATTTTCGGCAAGCTCCACAGCGTTCTCCGCGACCTTTGGGAGGGCATCATCTCGCTCGGCAAGATGAAGTCGCTGTGGCTTTACATTTTCTACAGCTTCGCGATTTGGTTCTGCTACTACCTGCATTTTTCGCTCACACTGTATTGTTTCGACTTCACCTCCCAACTCACGCAGCTTGACGCACTTGTGATATTCTGCGCCGGCTCATACGCCGTGCTTATACCCACGCCCAACGGCGCGGGTCCGTGGCATTTTGCGGTGAAGACCATGCTGGTGCTCTACGGCGTGGGGGCGGCAAACGCCATAATGTTTGCGCTCGTGGTGCACGCCATGCAAACCGCGCTAATCATCGCGCTCGGGGTCGCGGGGCTTGTCTCCCTGCAATTCCTGCCCAAACGCGTCGGGAAAGGCGCAAAAACAGAGACCATTCACTAATTAAAAACAAGATATTATGGAAGATATCAGAAATCTGCAACCGAAAGACCTGTGGGGACACTTCTATTCCCTCACACAGATTCCACGTCCGTCAGGACACCTTGAGAAAATACAGCAGTTCCTGCTCGACTTCTCCAAGGAAAACGGCATAGAGGCATTCAAAGACCCCGCTGGAAACATCGTGATGCGCGTTCCCGCCACCCCGGGCATGGAAAACCGCAAAGGCGTGATACTCCAGGGCCACATGGACATGGTTCCGCAAAAGTCGCCCGACAGCACGCACAACTTCGAGACCGACCCGATTGAGACATACATTGAGGACAACTGGGTAAAAGCCAAAGGCACGACCCTCGGAAGCGACGACGGCATAGGCGTTGCAACCGTAATGGCGGTGATGACAAACAAAAACCTGAAGCACGGACCTATCGAGGGACTTATAACCCGCGACGAGGAAACCGGTATGTTCGGCGCGAACGAATTGCCCGAAGGCGAACTTAACGGCGACATTCTGCTGAACCTCGACTCCGAGACATGGGGCAAGTTTGTCGTCGGCAGTGCGGGCGGAATTGACGTTACCGCCGAACTGGAGTACAAGGAAGTGCCTGTTGAGGACGGCGTGAAAGCCGTAAAGGTTACGCTCAAAGGCTTGCGCGGCGGACACAGCGGACTCGAGATAAACGAAGGGCGCGGAAACGCCAACAAACTGATGGTGCGCTTTGTGCGCGAAGCCATAACGGAATGCGGCGCACGCCTTGCGGCATGGGACGGCGGCAACATGAGAAACGCCATACCCTTCAAGGCAACCGTTGACCTTGTAATCCCGCAAAGCGAGGACGAAAAGCTCAAAGCCCTCGTTGAGAAATGGAAAAAGGAATTCACCGATGAGTATGCCGGCATCGAAAGCGGCATAGAAATGTTCGCCGAAGAGGCTGAAACACCCGCCACAATCACTCCGCGCGAGATACAGGACAACCTCGTTGACGCGATATACGCGTGCCACGACGGAGTTGTGAGAATGATACCCCACTTCCCCGAAGTTGTGGAGACATCCTCAAACCTCGCAATAATAAAGATAGGCAACGGCAAGGCGGAGTTCAACATTCTGGCCCGCAGCAGCAAGGAAAGCATGAAGGGATACATTGCCCGCAGCCTTGAAAGCTGCTTCAGCATGGCAGGGATGAAAGTTACGTTCAGCGGAAGCTACGGCGGCTGGGATCCCAACACCGACAGCGAAATCCTCGCCCTCCTCAAAAAGGAGTACAAAGATATGTTCGGCAAGGAAGCCCTTGTACAGGTTGACCACGCAGGTCTGGAATGCTCCGTAATCCTCGGCAAGTACCCCGGACTTGACGTTGTTTCGCTCGGTCCCACACTGCGCTCACCCCACACCACGAGCGAGCGTTGCTACGTCCCCTCTGTTGAGGAATTCTACAATTTCATAAACAAGGTGCTCGAAAACGTTCCCGAGAAATAACAAGACGGAACAAACGGCATAACCATACTTCCCCCGGCACACTTTTTTGCGTTGTGTGCCGGGGGATTTTTTTTGTGCGGCAAATAACAACGGTAAAAAGCATTTTTGGCAAATTCCAACAATGCGCTGTAAACCAAACATTTACAAGTAAATCAAATGTTTTTGTAAGCATCTGTTACA
>CAVCON010000034.1:11494-16480 GCA_963603805.1 Oscillospiraceae bacterium | reverse complement strand
TTGATTGCATACGGTATATATGTAGGGGCGTATGGCATACGCCCTTTACTCCACCGCCCAAACCACACCGCAAACCATCGCCACAACATTGCAAACCGGCGCAATTCAGGGCGTATGCAATACGCCCCTACAAGCGGTGCAATTTTCTGATTGGCTACCGTTTATACGTTTGTAATACATATCGCATACGCCATGTACGCCACTGCCTAAACGATACCACGAAAAACACAAACCACCGCAAGGATGCGCAATAAAATCCTTGCGGTGGTGTAATTTGATGACTAACGCATTTTGCGCTTAATTGTCGTCCTTGGTGGCGTCGCGGAGTTGGTTCACGTTTATCCTGTTGTCGTTGGCGGCAGGTTTGCGCACTGTCTCCGCGCTTTTCGCGCTTTTTGAGGAACGTGCCTTGCGGCTGCCGTGTCCCTTGCCGCTTTCATCGCCATATCCGTAACCATACCCATAGCCGTAACCGTAGCCATAGCCGTATTTGCTGCGGACGCTTGCGTTTATTACCACGGCAAGGTTGCGGAACTTCTTGTTCTTGTACATCTTGTCGATTTCGGCAAGGAAGCGTTTGTCCTCATTGCCAATGCGCACAACGTAGAGGGTAAGCTCCGTAACGCGGTTTATTATTCCGGCATCGGCAACAGCAATTGCAGGAGTGGTGTCGTATATCACGTAATCGTAGCGGGACTTCAGTTCGTCGGTCAGCTCCTCTAATCTCTGGCTCATGAGAAGCTCCGTAGGGTTGGGCGGGGTTATGCCCGCCGGCAGGAAGTCAACGTTCTTACCTACACCGTTGGGCTTTATCAGCGCGTCAAGGCTGCTTGTCTCGTCGCTTAGGTAGGTTGTAAGTCCCTCGCGTCCGCTTATAATCTTTGACTGTGTGCGCTTGCGTATGTCGCCGTCGATAAGAATTACCTTCTTGCCGGCAATTCCGAGGATTATTGCAAGGTTGCGCGACACGAACGACTTTCCGCTGCCAGGCGTTGACGAGGTTATCATCATCACCTTGGAGCGTTTCTTCATGAAGTTGAGGTTGTAGCGCAGCATTCTGAACGCCTCGCTCACGGCGTTGTAGTTCATGCCTCCGTGTGAGCGGTCGATGAACTTGTTGTTCTCGTCCTCTTCCTTCCACAAAGGTATGTCGCCGAGTATCGGCGCGGAGCAGCCGTCCTCAACGTCCTTGCGATAGCGCACCTTGGTGTCGAGCATTATCATGAGCCACAATATCACGGTTGGTATAGCCAAACCTATTGCAAGCCCGGCGAGCATTATCATGCCGCTCTTGGGATAAATTGGTGCGGCATAGCCGTAGGGAGTTTCGATGATGTTCACATTTGCCTCGGTTACGGCAAGCTGCAAAGCCACCTCCTCGCGTTTGTTGAGCAGATAGACGTAAAGATCTTCCTTAATCTTGCGCTGGCGTTCTATGTCGCCTGCCGACTTCTGCTTTTGCGGAACAGAGGATATGCTCGAGGTTATGCTGTTGCGCACGGCGTTTGCCTGACGCAGCTTTACGTTAATCGTGCTTATGTAGTTCTCCACCGTCTTCGTTATGACGGAATGCGTGGACTTGAGGCGTTCAAGGGCATCGCGCACAACGGGCGAAGCGGGTCCCGCGTTGCTCGAAAGGCGATTGTAGTTCATCACAAGTTCGTTGTACTGGCTTATCCCGCTTGAAAGCCCGGCGTTGCCTATGTCGCCCAGCGAGGGAATCACCTCATAGTTGCCGTCGGTTTGCTGGCGCAGGTAGTCGCGCAGGAAAAGACCCACGTTTTTCTCGCTTTCAAGCTGCATGACCTGCTGGCGCGCCTGGTTGCTCTGGTCAAGGTATATCGAGGCGTTCTTGTCGAAGTCGATGACATCGTTGCTTTGTTTGAACGACGCCATGCGGTTCTCGGTGCTGTTCAAGTCGTTTCCGATGAGCATAATCCTTTGCGTGAGGAATTTGTCGGCGTTCATCGACTGCTTGTTCTTGTTCTCGATTATGTCGTTCTTGTATGCCTCGAGCAGACTTGCAAGGATGTCGTCGGCGCGTTTGACGTTGGTGTCGTGGCAATACACAAAGATAAGATTGCTCGACTGATCTTTCACCTGCGCGTTAATGCAGCCGGTAAACTTCATGGCAGCCTGTTCCTTGCTTATGCGCCCAACGCTTATGGTGCGCTTCAAATATTTGCCGAACGTCGCCTTGTTTTTCTCCACAAGCACCGCGCCCGCCGGGGTCTCGATAGCCTTGCCGTAGGATGCCGTCTGGTCAAAATCTGAAAGGTTGCCGCCGACGCTCATGTTGTGTATGCGGAAACTTTGGTCTGACTCTATTTCAACGTCAAAGTTCACGCTCTGCGAATAGGGCTTGAAAAACGTAACCTTAACCGGGCTTTCCTTGTAGAGGGAGTAAGTTCTCAAGCCGAGGTTTGTTGAGTAGTCGATGTCGAGGTTCAGACTTTGCGCCACCTTGCGCATAAGCCTGTGCGACTTGAGTATGAACGCCTCGTCCTGCAACGCGCCGTTTGCGCTGATGCCGTTCAGGGCCATTGCCGCCGAAGCGTTGCGCGAGTTGTTGCCCTCGCTGTTCTTCACGGCTATGGTTGACGACCGCTCGTAATAGCGCGGCAGTTTTGCCTGATAGAGATAAGCCAGCAGCACGCACACTGCGGCGGAAAACAGAAACCATTTCCAGTTCGCCGCAAACACGTGCAGCGTTTTCATCACCACCGGGAGCAGGTCGTTCTTCTTGTCGTCCTCCGGGGATATGTACGAATTTGTCTGTTGCGGGTTGAGGTTTTCCATGCTGCCGTGCTTATTTTGTGAGTGCTATGATGAGCGACGCTATCGACGTGCCGAGACCGAGCAGTGTGCCGGTGAGGCTGAGATAAAGATAGCCGGAGCTTCCCTTTATCTTCACCGACTTGTTCGACTCCACATAAACGATGTCGTTCTGGTGCATATAGTATGCCGGGGAGTTGAACACGCTTTCGGGCTTCGTGAGGTCAACCTTGAAAGTCTGCCTCTGGCCGTTCTCCTCGCGTATCACGAGCACCTTCTTTCGTATGGCGGAGCTGTTAAGGTCGCCCGAACGTCCTATCGCCTCCAGCAGCGTGAGCCTTTCGCCTGTGTAACTTTGCGTTCCGGGGTTTTTCACATCGCCCAGCACAGTAACCTTGAAGCTCATAATCTTGGTCGTAACCTTAGCGTCCTTGATAAGCCCCTCGCTAACCATTCTGTTTTGCAGGTTCTCCGAAAGCTTCGCCACAGTAAGCCCCGCAGCCTTCACGCGACCGAAAATCGGAAAGTCGATGTAGCCGTCTTTCGAAACCACGAAGTATGTGTAGCTGCCGCTTCCGCCACTCGACATTCCCGACTGCTGACCTATCAGCTTCAGGTTTGTGAACGGCTTCATAAGCTCCTCGTCCTGCGAGCTTATGTATATTGCCAGCTGGTCGTCGGGCTGGATGTTGAGGGTGTAGTTGTTTTCCAAATCCGCACCGTTGGCGTAGAGTTTGTCCGCGCCTTGCAGATAAGTCATCGATTTGTTAGAACCGCATGAAGTGCCCAATACCATTACCAATAGTAGAGAAGCGAGCAATGTGAATCTATGCATTTTTAGTACTGCTGTTTGTTGTCCTTGCAAGATAAATGTTTATCATTTACGAATATTCAGATGCAAAGTTAATTATTTTATTCCTTTGCCATTATAAAACCTGCAACCTTTTTTGCAGAAATTAAGTCCGCCGCCCCGCAAAACACACGGTTTTTCCCCACATGGCGATGATTTGCATTGTTCGCGCAATACGCTTCATGCGGCGATGTTTAAGGCGTATGCCGTGTGCATTGTAATGGCACAATATTCAATCATCCAACAAATTGCGCCGCCGTAGGGGCGTATGGCATACGCCCGGAAGTGCACCGATTTACGATATCGTGGCGGTGATATGCGAGGCGGTTAATGCGATAGAGTAAAGGGCGTATGCAATACGCCCCTACAATTATCGCAAAACCAAAGTTGGGGAAACTACTTCTGATGTAGAAAAAACTACATAGGACATAGGAAAAATTATGTCTGATATAATTCAAATTACATCAGACCTTTTTTCGTCAATCGCAAACCTCTGGAAAACAAAAACTTACACCGCCCATTCGTTACATGGTTAATTCTTTGCAAATCAGCCGATTGAACGAAAATTGCCGTTTGTGAACTCTAAACAAGGCAACACCACCGCTTTTCAGCGGCGATGCCACGCAACACTGCGGCAATGCGTCAAGGATTTACCGGCGGTGTTGCGCCTTTCCTGAAAGCACTGTCGGCACGCTCGCGCACCAGTTTTTCATGGCTTGCCGACGGTTCGCCGCCAAGCGGATAAACGTAAGCTATCTTATAATGCCCTTCACCGTCTTTCACGCATTTCACGAGAACTGCAACAACATATGTCTTTCCTAAATCACTGAAGCTGACGCGAAACCAGCCCCCGCCACTGTATCTCACGTTCAGCGTCTCCTCAAAACCGTCCGGCACATCCTGTCCTTGGATGAGCAGACTCGCGTCGTGTTCTGCGGCATAGCGGTGCATGATTTCATACATCTGCAGCGTCATCGCCTCCTTGCAGATGCTGTCGTGAGGCTCTCCCCATGTTTTTTCGGCATTAATGTAAAACTCCCTGATAGTCCCGGCTATCGCCACCGTGTCGCAGTCCCCGAAGGTGGGTTCGCCCTCTTTTGGCGCAGACCCGCATTTTGCAAGTCCGTATGCGACAGAATCCGTTTTGCTTTCCGCTGTTTGCGTGGTGTCATTCTCTTTGCAGCTTACAAGGCATAAGGCAAGCCCGCAAATACAACTTGCTGCTGTTATGAAAACTTTGTTGTTCATGGATATTTGGTGGCTGTTCAGTTGTTTTTTATTTGCTCACAAATCTCTTTCACGGCTTTTGCGACAGAGATTTTTTGTTCTCTCTGCTCTTTTTCGGTAACATCAGAAGGAAA
>CAVCON010000034.1:8980-11484 GCA_963603805.1 Oscillospiraceae bacterium | reverse complement strand
CACGATTTTTGGAATTTTCCCCTTTTGTCGAATTGCAGAATAACATAATCGTTGTATCTGTCCGCTTTCTCGTTTTGCGGATACTCGCAATTGCCGATTATGAAAAAGTACAGCATATCTTCCGTCTCAATATAGCAACCCGGTGATATTGTAAAATCCTTGGGCCAGCAGTCGCAATTCGCCGCATTGGCATAAAAATCTATAAGGGAGGGCTGTGAAACTTCGCAGACTTTGCCGGAATAAAAAACAGAGTCGTTGACATAGGGCTTTTCCCACGCGCTGAAGCACCCGCGAAACTCATCGAATGTCAGACGGCTGTAACCCGCCTCCTTATTGGGCAAACTGACCTTTCTCTCCTTGCCCATAGTCTTTACATTTATCACTCCGTTTTGCCCTATCGTGTATCGTTTTCTTAAAGCCGTAAACACAAAATTTTCATATCTCCTCAACAGCGTCGGATCGTCCAAGCTACCGCAGTCAACATCAAAGGACCGCTTTTCCTTGTTGTACCTGTCCATATGGAAAATGTATGTGGTGTTCCCATTTGAACGCCCCACCATTTTGTAGTCAACAAGTTTTCCCTCAACAGTATATGTAACAAGATAATGTTCACCCACAAAATAATCCATAACGTATTTGCTGTAAGCGTCTTGGTATTGCTCGCAGTGCCTTGTGAAGAACAGCAGCAGGATTTTGCTGTCCACGCGGATGTATCCGCCGCACTTCCACTTGAAAGTGTCCAGTTCGCCCAAGTTGGAGCGTCCCACGTTTGGCGCGAACTTGCCGGCAATTTCCCCGCCCGCACTCGCCCTAAGTTTCTCCTTGGGTTGCCGAGGAGGTCCCGAAAGTTCATCAAGTTGCGAGACAAATAATTTGAACTCCGCAACACTGTTTTGCCCCCATACCGAAAGAGAGGCGCAAAACACAGCAATAACCAATATAAGATGTTTCATGTCGGATTGCAAAGATAAGAAATAATCTGTAACATATTGGGTATCAGCAGAAAACGTCCATAAGCGCATTTCGCTATAACGATTTGTTTTTCAGTGCATTGCAAGTAGGTAAAAAAAGGTCTGATGTAGTTTGAATTATGTCTGATATAATTTTTCCTACATAGGACATAGTTTTTCCTACATCAAATGTAATTTTCGGGGTATTTGGAAAAAGACAACCGTTTTGCTTTTGCGGAAATTATATGAACGGTGTATGTTGCTTGTTGATTGCATACGGTATATATGTAGGGGCGTATTGCATACGCCCTGTACGCAGCCGCATGAACCGCATCACAAACCGCCACCACGACATTGCAAATCGGCGCACTTCAGGGCGTATGCAATACGCCCCTACAAGCGGTGCAATTTTTTGGTCTGCTGAACATTGGGCATTTGTGTGGCACATTGCACGCTCCCTATACGCAACCACCCGAAAACATCCGCGCAATCACTCCTCGGCGGAGGGGAGGGCGGCGTGCCGGGTGTCTTTCTGTGCGCCGAATTTGAGGAGCTTGTTTGCGGAGGATGTGATGCTTCTTCCCGTTGGTTGCGCCATGGTGCGCACATCGTCAAACGCCTCCTGCGTTTTCTTCAGGCACGCCTCCGCCTTGTTGAGCCTTTCGCAGAGCATTTGCACACGGCTCACCATTTCGTTCGCCACGGAGATTATCTTGTCCTGATTCTCCGCCTGGCGCATCTGTTTCCAACTTATTTCGAGTATTCTAAGCAGTGCGTACATATTTTGCGAACCGGTTATAAGCACACCGTCGTTATACGCATCGCGCCACAGGGATGCGTCGTTCGAGAGCGCGAGCTGCAACGCCCCCTCGCTGAACACGTACATTATAACAAAATCCAACCGCGCCGAGCCCTTGGGCATGAACTTGCTGTAGTCCTTTGATTTCAGTTCCTTTATGTGGCTGCGCATGGAGGCTATATGGCGTTTCAACGCCTCGGCGCGTGCCTTGTCGTTGTCGGCGTTCTGGTAATCCTCAAAGGCCTTGAACGACATCTTGGAGTCGATCACCATGTCGCGCCTGTCGGGGAAATGGAGTATGACATCGGGAATCATCCTGCGCCCAGTCTCATCGTCTTTCAGCACATTGCCTTTTTCGTCCCTAAGAGTTTTCTGCGTTTCATACTCCAAGCCTTCGGTGAAACCCATGCCGTCGAGCAGTTCTTTCAGTTTGAGTTCCCCGAAGTTGCCCTGCATCTTGTTTTCGCCCGTAAGTGCCGACGCAAGGCGGTCTGCGCTTTCGCCCACTGACTTAGCCTGCTCAAAACTGTGGTTTATCGCCGTCTGCAAACTCGCCATAGTCTTCGACTGTTCGAGTTTGCTGTGCTCCACAGCCTCTCGCATCTGCGTTATGTTTGCGTTCAGAGGGTTCAGGATTGCGGCAAGCTGCTCCTTGTTTGATGCCGAGAGCTGTTCCTGCCTCCTTGTAAGAATTTCCTCGGACGATGTGCGCAATTGTTCGGTTATGAGTTTCATCTGCTCGTCAAGCTGTTCCT
>CAVCON010000034.1:2991-8970 GCA_963603805.1 Oscillospiraceae bacterium | reverse complement strand
CCTTTTGACGCTCCTTCAAAAGTTCGAGGTTGCGGTTGTACTGTTCCTCGAGCGTCTTGACCTTTTGCGCCTCCATGTCGCGCCCCACAGTGAGTGCGGATATTTTGGCGGAGCTACGGCTGTGGCTTATCAGGAAGCCTATCAGCAGCCCCGCGATGAGGGCGATAATTGCTGCAACCATACGCCTATCTTATGATAACCTTTTTGCGCAGCGTGGCGTTCCCCGCCTTTACGCTCACAATGTATATGCCGTTTTCCAACCGGCGGCTGCGGAACGGCGTTGCTGCGGTTTCAGATTCCAGCAAAGCACCGTCAGTGGAGTAAACGGCGATTTCGGCGTTGCCGGCTTCGCTGTTTACTACAATGCTCCCATTGTCAACGGCAACAGATATGCCCACGCCCGGCATTGTCCTCACGTCGTTTATCGCGCTCGGGAAGTCGGCAAGAATGCTGTCGGTGTAGTGCACGGAGCGTGCGTACCAGTCCATCATGTATTCGGTTTCGCTGTCGATGCCCGCCATGGAATTTGGCCAGCGTGTCATTTCGCGCCCCCAAGCCCCCGAAGTGTAAAGCAGGTTTTTGTAGGCAAGTATTCTGGCATTAACGCTGTCGGTTGAAAGCACGCCGTTTTTGAGCCTTATCCATGTGTCGCGGAAATTCTCGCGGTAATAATGCGGCCCGCCGTCAAACAAACGCTTGAAAAGTCCGCATCCGGTAACTTGCCCGCCAAATCCGAAACTGTCGAGAATGCCTCCGTCCCAGTTTCTGCCTATTGAGGCATCGAGATCCCAAGGCGTTATCAGCGCGGCGGCGTATGGTGCATCTATGTCGCGGAAACTTATGTAGGTGTTCTTGCAGTTGTTGTCGTTTATGTGCAGCACGTTTAAGAACAGCATGAAGTTGGTGAGATTCTGCTGGTAGAACTTCTTGCGCAGAAGCGACGCAAAGTTGGTGTTGTTGGTGTTTATGGAAGGGGCAACGAACTTAATCAGTTTTTTCAACGGCGACCAGTTTGCCATCTGCACACTGTCGTCCGGGTATTTCTGCTCCCAGCCGCACCACCAAAGGGTGTTGGTGGTGTTTGCGTTGTCGTCAACGTTGTTGAAACGCGTCTCGTTCGACCAGTCCGTGGCCTTGTACAAAAGACCGTGGTATGTGAGTTTGCCGTCTGCGTCGCTTTCGGTTTTCACAAGGTCGAGTTTTCGGCGGTTTATCTTGTCGGTGATGCAATACAGCCCATTGTACGCCCCGTCAACGAAAACTTCCACAAAACGTCCCTGCGTGCCGTTGATTTTCGAGTGTCCCTCCGAAACTTCATAGGGAATGCTGTCGATTTGGTTCCACAAATCAAAGCAGAGTCTTGTCCTCATTCTCGCCTTGTCGTTGTACATCGCATCAAGTATGAGGTTGTCGTCCTTCATAAGCCCGAGAACGCTCACATTCTTGCCCTCGCGCTTCGCGTCCCAAAGCTTTATTGCGTATGGTTTCTTTGCAAGAGTGGCGGTGTGCGCCCCGCGTATTCTTGCCCCGATGAAATGCTGGAAAAGAGCCGAGTTTTTTGTGCGCTTCCAAGGGTCGATGACATTAAGATAGCCGTGGTGGTAAACATCGTGCTCATAGCCCGAAGCCTCTATCATGACAATCGGCAGCGTAGTGATGTAGAGCGTCCACAACTGCATCTTCGCGCCGATATACAGCTTGTAAGTGCGGCGCATGCTGTTGAGCAGCTTCACGGTATCGCCCATGTTGTAGCGTTTGTAGTTTATGCGCAGATATTGGACGGTTTCCGATGTGAACACAAGCTTTATGGAGTCGCCCTCCTCGGGCTTCACGCTGCAATAAAGCCCACGGTTGGTGCTGTCAATCGCACACGGCACGCCGTTGCAAGAAATGGGAAACTCGCGCTTGCCGCCTTCGACAAAGCTTGCGCGGATTGTGCAGGGCAGGAGCGTCAGAAAAAACAGTATATATAATATGCGTGTCATGGTATGTCAAGAGTTTTTATTTCCTTATCACCTGCATCGCCTTTTCTATGGTGTTGTCGCCCTCGTTGATTATTTGGAAATACTGCGAGGTGTCCCAAATGTCCCTTGCCACAAGGGCTTTCAAGGTTTTGGCAAGGAGCTTGGCGGTCTTTGCCTTTTCCTCTTCGTCCTTGGGCGTTATCTTGTCCTTTTCGCCGGCGGCGAAAATGCTGTCAACAAGTTCGCCCGGCACTTCAAAGTTTTTCCTGAAGCCGTCAAATTCGGGATAGTCGTTCTTCAGACTGTTGCGGTGGCGGTCAATGTATTTTGTGCCGGCGGGCAGTATGAGGTTCTTGCGCGACAGGCTGCGGTAGTATTTCGTATATGTCATGGTGTCGAGCGGCACAAAGTGGTCGGGGATTATGCCTCCGCCGCCGTAAACAGGGCGGTGCTTCTTCAAGGTGAAGCACTTCAGCGAATCGTTGTGGTGTATGCTGTCGGCGTGGAAAAGTTCGCCGCTGCGCAGACGGTTAAGCTCGTCAAGACTGTAAGCCTCCTTCTCGCCCGGCTTGTATGGCTTCTGTATGCACCGCCCCGCAGGTGTGTAGTAGCGCGAAACCGTAAGGCGTATCATTGAGCCGTCGGGAAGCTGCACTGGCTGCTGCACCAGGCCCTTGCCAAAGCTTCTCACGCCCACTATCGCGGCGCGGTCGTTGTCCTGCAACGCACCGGCAAGAATTTCCGCCGCAGACGCGCTGAACTCGTCTATCAGAACGGCAACCTTGCCTTTGGTGAACATTCCGCCGCCGCGTGCCTTGTATTCCGACGAAGGCACGGCGCGCCCCTTGGTATATACCACCATGTCGCCCTGTTGCAGGAACTCACTTGCTATCTGCACCGCCGCCTCCATAAAGCCGCCGCCGTTGCTGCGGAGGTCTATTATAAGGCGGTCCATTCCTTTTTCCACCAATTCCTTCATGGCGGTGCGCACCTCACCGGGCGTTTTCTGTCCGAAAGACCCGAAACGTATGTAGCCCGTCTTACCGTCAAGCATATAGGACGCGTCGAGGGTGTGAAGCGGTATCCTGTCGCGCACAACGTCGAACTTGATTTCTTCCCTCACCCCAGGGCGCACAACACCAAGATGCACTGTAGTGCCCTTTTTGCCGCGCAGCATTTTCATTATAACGTCGGTCGGCTTTTTCACGCCAGCAATCAGCGTGTCGTTCACGCGCACAATGCGGTCGCCCGCCAAGATGCCCACTTTCTGCGACGGACCTTTGTCGGTGGGCTGTATCACCACGAGCGTGTCCTCAAGCATATTGAACTGCACGCCTATACCCTCGAAATCGCCAAGCAGCGGCTCGTTAAAAGCCTTTGTCTGCGCCGCGTCCGTATATGTGGAGTGAGGGTCGAGCTGCGAGAGCATACCCTTTATCGCACCCTCCGTGAGTTTCATGGCGTTCACCGAATCCACGTAAAGGTGGGAGATGGCATATTGGGCAATTCCCAGCTTGCGTATGGCATCGTTTCCCTTGTCCTTGTTTTGCGCCGAAAGCGTAACCGTCAATGCCGCCAGCGCAAGCAAATATATCCGTTTCATCATATTGTTCAGTTTATTATATGCAAAAGTAAGAAAATTATGGCTTATCCGCAACGTGCGCCGCGTTTTGTGGCGCAACCATACGCCCACGATTATTAAAAACACAGCCAGCCAGCAAATTGCACTGCCTTTTCATAATGTCGCGACAGTGTTTGCCTATGCGGTTCAAGCGATGGCATACAAGGAATATGCAATACGCCACACAAACACACAACATACAATCACCCAAAGAAATGCACCGCTTGTAGGGGCGTATTGCATACGCCCAGAATTGCGTCGCTTTGCAATGTCGCGGTGGTGGTTTGCGGTGCGGTTCATGCGGTGGCGTGCAGGGCGTATGCAATACGCCATGCAAACACACAACAAACATTCAACCAAAGAACTGCACCGCCGTAGGGGCGTATGGCATACGCCCTGAATTGCGCCGATTTACAACATCGCGGCAACGGTTTGCGGTGCGGTTCATGCGGTGGCGTACAGGGTGTATGCAATACGCCCATACAAATGGCGCAAAACCAATACCGCTAAAACTACATTTGATGTAGGAAAAACTATGTCCTATGTAGAAAAAATTATGTCTGATATAATTCAAATTATATCAGACCTTTTTTGCGCTTTTGTAATTATCAGAAAAACAACAATTTACACCGTCTATTTACATTCCACGCAAAATCCTGAAACACAGCGGGATGCGTTATTTTCCAGCCGTGCCCTTGGCTTTGAACGCAAGGGCGTACATACGCATTTGCTTTTGCATCGACAGCAGTCCGTTGCTGCGCGTTGGCGAAAGGTGGTCGCGCAAGCCTATCTTGTCGATGAAGTAAAGGTCGGCGTTGAGGATTTCATCGGGCGTGTGGTCCGACAGCACGCGGATGAGCAGCGACACAATGCCTTTGACTATGAGCGCATCGCTCTCGGCGCGGAAGCACAGGCTGCCGTCAGGCTTCTGGTCGCACACAAGCCATAGGCGGCTTTGGCAGCCGTCAATAAGATTTTGGTCGTTTTTCTCCTCTGTGGGAAGGGGCTTCTGCTCGTTTCCCATGTCGATGAGCAGCTGATAGCGGTCCATCCAGTCGTCAAGCTCGCTGAACTCCTCGATTATCTCGTCCTGTATTTCGTTTATGCTTTGCATTGTCTTTATTTTTCGTTGTAAATGAGTTGCAGCATCGTCTGCCCCACAGCCTTGAGCGTTACGCGGTCAATGTTTTCGGGAGTGTCGTTTGCAGTGTGCCAAGTCGGGCCGAAACTGTTCTCGTAGTCGGTGTAGCAAGGTATGATGTCCACGGTTGGGATGCCGGCAATCTGGTTCATAGGCAGGTGGTCGTCCGTGGCATAACCGCCGTTCTGCGTGGGGAACACGGCGGAATATCCGGCAAGTGCCGCAGCCGCCCAAATCTTGTCAACAACGCCCGGCGCAAAACGCTTTGAGAAGCCCTCTTGCAGGAACTTTGCGCCTTTTCCGCCCACCATGTCGAGATTTACGCCATACATCGGGCGGTAGTCCGCCGACGGCAGGTTGGCGGCAAAGTATTGCGAGCCGAGACACCACGAAGCCTCGTCCCTTTGGTCGTCGCCAGTTTTGTCCCATTCGGGAGTGCCGCAATCCTCGGTGTCGAAGCAAACGAAATCAACGGCAATGCCAGGCTTTTGCAACTTTAATATGCGTGCAAGCTCCAGCATCACTGCCACGCCGCTTGCACCGTCATTGGCTGCCATCACCGGCGTTTTGTGTTTTGCCTCGTCAGCGTCCTGGTCGGCCCAGGGGCGCGAATCCCAGTGTGCCGAAACCAGTATGCGGCGTTCCGAAACGGTGTCGTTAGTGGCGAAGATGTTCACACTTTTCATCTGCACGCCGTCATATCTCGGCAACGTGGCTGTTTGGCGCATTACGGTGTAGCCGCACTTCTCAAACTCGGCGACAATATAGTCGGCGCATTTGGCATGGGCTTCGGTGTTGGGCACACGCGGTCCGAAACTGCATTGCTCCACTACTGACTTATACGCATTCTCGGCGTTGAACTGCGGCACGCTTACCGTGTCAGCCGCATCAGTTGCGGCATCGCTTTCGCCCTTGTTTGAGCCAATGGCGAAAATCGCGCCGACACCCGCCGCCAAAACCGCAATTACCACTATAATGACTGTAGACTTTTTGTTTTTTCTCATGATTGCTGAATTTTTGCGGCGTCCTGCACCTGCTGCATCACTCTCAGGAAATTCCCGCCCCATATAAGCGCGATGTCTTTCTCGCTGTAGCGTTTGCGCAACAGGCGTTTCGTGATGTTTATCATCTCCGAAGCCGAAGCTATGCCCGGCACTCCGCCGTCGCCGTCGAAGTCGGAGCCTATGCCGGCGTGTTCAATCCCGGCTATTTCTATTATGTGTTCAAGATGAGCCATTGCGTCAAGCACGGTT
>CAVCON010000034.1:0-2863 GCA_963603805.1 Oscillospiraceae bacterium | reverse complement strand
GTCTTGCGCAACGCACGCAGCTGGTCATCGGCGAGGTTTCGCGGATGGTCGCACAAAGCCCTTGCCGAAGCGTGGCTGCAAACAATCGGAAGGCTGCTTATATCCATTGCGTCATAGAAGCTCTTCTCCCCTCCGTGGGACAGGTCAACCATTATGCCGCAGCGGTTCATTTCCCTTATGACCTTTTCGCCGTACTCGCTCACCCCGCCATGCTCGTTGCGGGACTTTGCCGCAGAGTCGCAGATGTCGTTGTCTCCGTTGTGGCAAAGCGTGATGTAAACAACGCCTTCCTTAGCGTAGCGTCCCACATTGTTTATGTCCTTGGCGAGGGCGTAGCCGTTTTCTATGGCTTTCATTATGGCGTGCTTGCCTTCACTTTTCAGGCGCACCAAGTCTGCCGGTGTCCGTGCGAGTTCCACGCCCTGCGCCTCGCCAACCATTTCGTCTATCTTCTTGAATATTCCGTCCGCCATGCGGGTTGCGGTGGCGAGCGAAGCGTCATCACGCGGTCCTTGCGGAATGTAGGCAGCCATTATCGAAGCGTCGAGACCGCCTTCGTCCATCTTGTGGAGGTCAACGAGTATCTTCGGGTCGCGGCGACGTATGTCAATCCCCTGCGGAAAGAACATCGGCGTGTCGCAATGGGTATCGAGCGTGAGGTGTGAGGCGTGGAATTTGCGTGCCTTGCGGTAAATTTCGCCCTCCCCCACAATCCATTCGAACAGTTTCCTTGCCGGGGCGTTTTCGTCCGTGGTCAGACATTCGGGATGCCACTGCATGCCGAGCACAGGCTTGAACTCCGAGCTTTCCACCGCCTCTATAACGCCGTCGGCGGCGTATGCGGAAACTTTCAAGTGTTTTCCGGCGTGGCTCACCGCCTGATGGTGGAAAGAGTTCACCATTATTTTTCCCGCTCCGCATATCCCGCATATTTCAGCGAGAAGCGTGTTCGGCTCTATCTCCACTGAATGCGTCAGAGTGTTGCGCGGAGCGTCCTGCGAATGTTTCAGAAGTTTCTTTCCGTCTTGCAGTGAATATATGTCCTGATGCACTCCGCCTCCGAGCGCAAGCACGAGCGTCTGTATTCCCCGGCAGATGCCGAGAATGGGGATTTGCCTGTCAAAGGCAAGACGCGCCAGAAGCAGTTCAAAGGCGTCGCGTTCGGGGTTTATACCATGAAGCCCCTGCTCCGGCTCTTCGCCCATATAGAGCGGATTGATGTCCGCGCCGCCCGAAAGCACGAGAGCGTCGATGCGCCCGAGAGTGTTCAGCATGGTGTGGCGCGAACTTGTTGGCGGGATTATCACAGGCACGCCTCCCGCAAGCTCCACGCTTTTATAGTATGCCGTCGCCAGCTTGCACGTTTCCGCGTCAAGGTTTCCAGTTATGCCCACAATGGGGCGCGGGGACGTGTTGGGGAACGTGGAGTTTATGTCGTTGTACGCCTCATCTATGTTGAAGGATTGCAATATGTTTTCGTCCGCGCTCATTTCTTTTCGTCGAATTTATAGCGACGTTTGGGATTTCGCGGAAACCATCCGCGCTCCACGCGCTGCTCCTGCTCAAAGAGTTCCTTTATCGCCCAAAAGGCGGTGAACGAAAGCACTCCGAGCAGGGAACTTATTATAACGTCCTCAACAAAAAGTGCCGCTGCAAGGGCTGCGATGCCCACAAGCAGGTAAATCCACCACGGACGAGTGCCGAAATAGTATTCCGTCTTGATGACGATGGGGTGGCTCACGCCTATTATGAGGAATGTGAACACTCCTACAAGCAGTCCTTCAAAGTTCATGCGCAGGGGGCTTTTCCGGGGTTACTCCGCCTCTATTGTCAGCGGCTTGTCGATGCTCTGCTCAAGCGATATCAGGGTCTCGGTTGACGTTACGCCAACGATTTTCTGTATCTGATGGTTCAGAAGTTCCATAAGGTGGGCGTTGTCGCGGGCGTAAAGCTTAACGAGCATGGTGTATGAGCCGGTGGTGAAGTGGCACTCCACGATTTCGGGTATTTTTGAAATCTGGTCAACCACGCTCTGGTATCTCGAGCCCTTGTCAAGGCTTATCCCCACAAAGGTGCAGGTGAGATAGCCCACTGCCTGCGGGTTCACGTCATAGCGCGAGCCTGTTATCACTCCGTTCTCAATCATCTTCAGCACGCGCTGGTGCACCGCCGCACGCGACATTTGACAAACTTTCGCCACGTCCTTCAAAGGCACACGCGCATCACGTCCTATTATACTTAAAATCTTACGGTCGCTGTTGTCGATTCTTTTCTGTTTTGTTTTCATAGATTTAACGGATTAGTTGTTTGTATATTTGTTGTTGCACTTCATGATTATTTGCATTGTTGATTATCGCAAAGATATGAATTTTCTTTTTAACCATTGGGTTTTGCAATAAAAATATGCGCTTTTGCAGAAAAAAAGTTCCATTTTCGCGAGAGAAAAGAGACATCTGACTATTTAAGCAAAAAACAAGTCGCAAAACACACGGCATCTGCGGCGCGGTTCATGCGGTGTCATAAAAGGCGTGTGCTATACACCGCACAAACGCACAAACAACAAATTGTAAGGAAATTGCACCGCTTGTAGGGGCGTATTGCACACGCCCTGAATTGCGCCGGGTTGCGATGTCACGGCGGCGGTTTGCAGTGTGGTTCATGCGGTGGAGTACAAGGCGTGTGCAATCACCGCACAAACACATAAACAGCAAATTGTAAGGAAATTGCACCGCTTGTAGGGGCGTATTGCATACGCCCTGAATTGCACCGATTCGTAATGCAGTGCTGCTGTTTGCCTTTGCGGTTTAAGCGGTGGAGTAAAGGGCGTATGCAATACGCCCCTACATATATACCGTATGCAATC
>CAVCON010000033.1:0-16658 GCA_963603805.1 Oscillospiraceae bacterium | reverse complement strand
CAACATTGCGAAGTGGCGCACTTCGGGCGTATGCAATACGCCCCTACATATATACCGTTGCAATCAAAAAACAACATACACCGTTCATATAATTTCCGCAAAACCAAAATCGGCACCTTGTTTCAAAACACCCCGAAAACTACATCGGATGTAGGAAAAACTACATAGGACATAGAAAAAATTATATCAGATATAATTTTTTCTACATCAGACCTTTTTTTCGCCGTTGCAAACCTCTGAAAAACAAAAACTTACAAAACCAATCCAAAATCGGGCAAAACTCTGAAAACCAGCGGTATAGCTTAAACGGCATCGGAGTCCGTTTTTCCCTCGAGCAACGAGCTGATTATTTCGAGCATTCCGCTGCTGTTTGTCTGCTTTTTGAAACTCACGTTAAAGCCGTCGTCCCTCATCTGCTCGAAGAACCTCCGGGCGCAGTCAATCTTCATTTTCTCCGTACCGCGCAGCGCGTCCCCGCCGTCCACGCCCTTGGTCTCGACAACTATGTTCATTTCGTCTTTGCCGTTTTGGCGTCTCACCACATACATGAAGTCGGGGCTGTATGTACCGCCCAAGGTGGGAATTGACATACTGCGGCGCGGTATTTTGCCATATACCACAATCCCGGCGCAGTCGGTTTTTATGTCCTTGCGCTCCAAATCGGAATCGTATGCTATTGTGTCGTAAAGATATCGCGGTGCGGGTTCGCCACGCTCCACATACACGCCTATGTTTCCTGTGGGGATTTCATCGCGCAGCTTTCCGTTGATGTCGGTGAGCGAGGTTTCGCGCGACTTGTAATCGGCCTGTCTGTACCTTACAAGCCCGGTTATGTTGCTCGCCTTCCACTCGTCAAACTCGGCTATGAAGCGCGTCAGCGATGCCTCGTTTATAAATTCAGGGGCGTACCTGTGGGTGAAGAAATACTTGGCTATCACTTTGTGCACGGTCTTTATTGGCAGGGATGTGGCTTCGTTTATGCGTTTCAAGAATGTGCCGTAGGGCAAACCCTTGCCGCCCGCACGGTATTGCGTCTCGCGTTCATGAACCACGGTTGCCTTGCCGTCTTGGGTTGACACTGTGTCGCAATGCGCCGTCATGGCCTGCACGGCAAACACTTCGTCGCTGATGCTGAAGCCGTCCTCGATTTTCTCCGTAAGGTTGTCGTCGAAAAATATTATGTATTTGCGGTTGAGAACGCGCCACAGCCTTTCCAGCTCCCTGTAGTTTTCCTTGCGTATCCTGATACCGGTTGGCTGTTTCTTGTTGTCGTCCCTCACTTTGTCGCTTCCCACGCCCGCCATGTTGAACTCCGGGTATTCGGCGTTGAACTGCGCAAGTTTTTCAAGGTTCACCTTTCTGTTGGTGTCAACAAAGCCCTTTAGCAAAAGCTCCGCAAACAGTCGGTTTTCGTCAGTGCCGCGTTTTTCCGCCGCTTTCTTTAACAGGTCTTCGCTTATGGTCAGTTCCGCGCCGGCAAAGTTGTCGCCGTTAATCTCGGCAATGAGTTTGTTTGCGAAGTCAGCCTCCTTGAAATCCACAATATAGTGCAGCATGAAACGGTCGCCGCCTATGCGGTTGCCGTATTCGTCCACCGGCAGCCGCAGCCCGCGCCCCACTTCCTGCAACTTGCTCGTTTCGCTTCCGCTTGAACGCAGTTTTGCAATGGTGAACACGTTGGGGTTGTCCCATCCCTCTTTGAGCGTCCACTTTGAAAACAAAAACCTGCGCACGTTCCATGAGCCGTCGGCGTTGCGGAATTGCAGCAGGTGCTTCTTGTTTCTCAGAATGTCGTCCACCTCGTGAGCCACAGCCTCATCCTTGTCGCTGTTGTCCTGGGCGAAATATCCCGCCGAGCATTCCTTTATGTTGTCTAAGCTTGCCTGCAAAAACTGCGCATAGTCCTCCGAGTTTTCCGCCGTGTTCCCGATTTCCTGTTTCAGCCTTTCGCGCAAAAGCCTCTCGAACGTGTCGCGCAACCAGGCGTTTCTGCCTTTGCCGTCGCCGCGAAACGACGCTATGTCCTCAATGAAAAACAGTGCGAGGGTCTTTATTTTCTGCGTGCGCATGAAGTTGGCGCGTTCGGTCTCGAAATGCCGTTGTATCGCAAGGCGCATCATCCCCTCCTGATAGGGCGTGGAATAGATGTCAACGTCAAACTCCTCGCCCTTGTGCTTCTCCTGCCCGTTGGAAAGCGCAACCATGTCCCTGCCAATGCCGTTGATTACTATTCCGCCCATTTCGGGAGATATTTCGCCCAACGAGTCGCCCTTGTAAAGCGTGAACCTTTTTGCGCCGCCGTTTGTAATGTGGGCGAAAACCGCCGAGTTTCTTCCTTGGGTTGACACAAGGCGTATTTTCTCGCTTCTGCGGCTCAGCGGCTCGAAATGGTTTTTCGCCACGCCCTTTACGAGACCTTCGTTGAAGGCTTGGAAGGCGTTGAGATTGTAGAGCAGGTTGCGGTAGTCCTTTGCCTTCGGGCGCACTCCCTTTGCCTTTTCGTCCATGTCGGGAAACGTCGCCCCGAAACGTATTATGCACTGCGGCTGTATGCGGTCGCGAATGACGCCGAACGTTTTCCCGCTTTGCCTGAAGCGGTGAGGCTCGTCGATTATCAGGAAAGGGCGCGTGGCTTTCAGCGCGTCGAGCGGGCAATAATAGCCCTCGATTGTCTGGTCGTAGTCGCGGCCGAGCATCTTTGCCTTGCTGTCGGAAATCAGTGCCGCGTTGACAAGAAGAACGTATATGCGGTTTGAAATCTGATGCGAGCCGCCCACAAACTCCCTCACCTCGGAGGGGAAAAGCCGCTTGCCGTTTTTCACAGGCCGCGCGGTGAGCACGCACAAGTCGATGTTGGCGTCATAGCCGCAGTCGTCCCTGAAATGGTGTCTCACATCGGTGTCGCCCATAAACAGCCTTGCGCCCTCCTTGATGGCGAGCGTGGGAACGGCAACTATGAACTTGTTCACGCCATACAGTTTGTGCAGCTCGTATATGGCGTGTGTGTAAACGTATGTCTTGCCTGTGCCGGTCTCCATCTTGATGTCGAGGTTCAGCGTGGCTTGCGGCGCGGAGAACACCCGCGCCTCCGCCGGCACATTAAGCTCCTTTTCGTCCTGTATGGCTTTGATGTTTCGCCCTATGGCTTCATCGTGCAGCGGTATTATGGGATTTTCGCACATGGCCGCCGGCTTTTCAAACGCCACGCCACTGAAAACGCGCATTATGGCATCCACGGCCCGCTGCTGGTGCTCAAGCCCCCTCTGGTATTTGATTTCCATTTGTCAGTATCTTATGCGGAGTTCCGCCTTGAGGTGTTTCGCGCCGTCGTAAAGCATTCTGAGGTTGGAGTGCAGCATCTCGGTCTGCCCATAGTTGAAGCTGTAGCCGAACACCACTATCTCGGTGGGGTTGAATGCGGGATCGTTGCCGTATTTCTCCACAAGGGCCACCATGGCACTGTTGTCGAAATTCCCGCCCTCGAGCAGGTAAATGTGCCGTCCTATGGTGTAGGCTGTGTATTGGGCAAGGCGGAGTTCCTGCGGCTTGGCGGCAAGCCCGTAACCGTCGCCCACAAGCCACGTTGCCAACACAGTTTCCCTGCCGAACGTTTTCAGGATGTCGTCATCCGTAAGCGCGGCGTGCGGGTCGAACTTCTCCAGCCGGTCGAGCGTGTTCCGCGCCACACTGTGCAATGTGAAATGCTTGAAGCCCAAATCCATTTTCCCGGCAAAGAGCGGATTTTCCCCGCGGATTTTATCTGCCGCCCGTCTTATGCGCTCCATGCCTATCTGGTCTATTGTGGCATAGCCCGCATTCCGCGCCGGAGAACCTTGCGGCGTAGCTTCGGGCAACTGAACCATTATAAACCTGCGCCTGCCCTCTCCTTTTTCTTCTGCATTCAATTGCATTACGGCATGAGCCGTTGTTGCGCTCCCCGAAAAGAAGTCAAGAACAATATCGTCCCCATGAGTTACAAAATCAAATATCCTTTGTAGTATTACTGGAGACTTCGGATTGTCAAAAACCTTTTTAACACCAAATAATTTTTCCAGCAATATTGTTGAACTTCTTCCATCTTCATATATAACAGTCTTCAATTGTTCTTTTGCATCCTCAAGACGTTTCTTTATATGAGGCTGAGTCGTCTCATCTTTCCCCCAAATTACCTCATCCCTTTTTACATAATCTAAAAATGTCTCTTCCGGCCAACGCCAACCATAATTAGGAAGTGGACATGGTTTGCCAGTAATAGGATGAATTATTTCAAAAGTGTACCCCCCTGGTTTGGTGTTCGAAGAATTGGAAGATTTACTAAAAACTCCTTTTTCATCAACACAATTATAATGGCTAATTTGCGACAATATATTCTTATTTACGTTTATCCATTTTCGTAACTCTTTTTCTATAACAGTTACGTCAATCCACTTTTTCTTTAATGATTCATATTTAGCTTGAATAAGTGAAATCGCGGAATTAGCTCTTGACCAATAAGAAAGATTTTCTTTCCTTTTGGCATAACTAAGCATATATTCATGCTCAGTATTGATTTGTGTTGAATTATTATCTGTTGCCGTCTGAATAATGAGATTTCCCACGAAGTTTTCCTCGCCGAAAATGGAGTCGCAGAGAAGTTTCAGGTTAGCCTGTTCATTGTCGTCGATTGAGATGAAAATCACTCCGTCATCGGTCAGGAGGTCTCGCGCAAGAAACAGGCGCGATGCCATAAAGGTGAGCCACGCCGAATGCGAGGCGGAACGGCGCGAGGTGAGGTCGAGGATGCGTGCCGCTCTTTCCTCGTCCACCCCAAGTTTCTGTTCGAGCTGCGAGGCGGTGAAATTGAAACTGTCGCTATATACAAAGCCGTCGTTGCCCGTATTGTAGGGCGGGTCTATGTAAATGCACTTCACGCTGCCGCTGTAGGATTTCAGCAGGTGTTTCAGCGCATCGAGGTTGTCGCCTGTGATATACACGTTCTCGCTCGCGGCATTTTCGGGCTTGGAGTTGTGCGCCTCGTCGGGCACAACAATCGTCTCGGTGTCGGTCGCGGCAATAAGGTTGGCGTAGTTCCTGCCCAAGAAGTTCAGGCCATAGCCCTCGTGCGTGGCAGAGACTTCGGCGGATATAAGGTCCTGGAATTTTTGCAGGTCGAAGTTTCCGCTTTTGTCGAAGCATTGCGGAAAATCCCTGCGGAGCTTTTCAAGCGTTCCGCCGTATGGCGTGGCGGACTCGTTTTTATGGATTATGTCTTTTATCATCGGGCGCGGATTTTATGCCTTGCCCGAATTCCGCCAAACCAAAGGCGCGAACCTTTTGGCTTGACTTCAGTTGAGGGATTGGACGCCCGGCAGTACAGTAAAGCACAAAAAGTCCGCGCCCTAAGCGCGAACTGTTGCATGCTTATCCCCGTACTTTTTGAAAGTGTCCAATTTTCAACTGAGAGAATAAGAGCAAAAGCCCTGTTTGTTAGTTTATTATGTTATTACAGTTCTGTTTCCGTTTTTATGTTTGTTTGTTGTTTGCGTAGTGCAAAGATAATGAAAAGGCGGCAATATTGTGGCGGCAGTTTGCGAAGCATTTTTGGCGGCGGCATACATGGCGTATGCAAATATGCTTCGTGACAAGCAACTTATTGATTAACCGAATATTGTATATATGTAGGGGCGTATGGCATACGCCCGAAGTGCGCCGATTTGCAATGTTGCGGCGGCGGTTTGCGCTGCGGTTCATGCGGTTGCGTACAGGGCGTATGCAATACGCCCCTACAAATGGCGCAAAAACATAACCCCGAAAACTACATCGGATGTAGAAAAAACTACATAGGACATAGAAAAAATTATATCAGATATAATTTAAACTACATCAGACCTTTTTTTGCCCACTTGCAATGCTCTGAAAACCAATTCCTTATAAAAATATTTCAAAATGGCTTTTATCATTGGTTTTCAGGCACTTGCATTTTTTGCAACAAAACGCATTTCAAGGGGATAAGATGGGGGCGGCACGCAAATGCACACCGCTGAAAAATATTTTGCGTTTTTCGCGCCGCCTATTATTTTCCGCCCACCTTTTTTGCACACTGCGGGCAAAGACCCTTTACGAGGAAGTTTGCACTGCGGCGCACATATCCCGGCGGCAGGGGTACGGACGGCAGGGGTGTGGAGTTGAGGCAGAAGGTGCGGCCGCACTGTTCGCAGAAAAAGTGCACGTGTCCGTCATCATCTTCGCTTGCGCTGTGGCTCAGGCACAGCTCGTAGCGCGTGCCGCCGTTGCCGTCCTCTATGGTGTGCACCAGACGGCGTTCCCTGAAAATAGTGAGGGTGCGGAATATGTTCGACTTGTCTATAAGCACAAGGGTGTCTTCGAGCTCCTTCATGGTCTTGGGGCTCTCCTCCCCGGCCAGGGCCTTGACTATCATTATGCGGTTTGCGGTGGGCTTTATGCCGTGCCGCTCCAAAAGTTCCACTAATTTGCCCTCGTCCATATTCCTAAATCATAACCAGGTGCAAATTTAATGGTTTGCGGCGGAACTGCGGATATTGTGCGGGCTTTTATTTCAGCATATTACGCAGCCGCAACACTGCAATGTTGTAGTCTCTCACGGTTTCGGCGTATTTCAGCCGCGTGTCTGACGACTCCATGAGGCTCTGCATATACTCCACATATCCTATGTCGCCGTTTTCGTATGACACCTTGGCAATTCTCGCCATTTCGTGCGCCTCGGCAAGCCCGCCGCCCTGATAGCGGTCGATGCGCCGGCGTGCGGCGAGGCACTTGTCCCTCTGCACACGGTATTCCGTCTCTCCGCGCTGCCGGGCCTGCATGGCGTAAAGCTCCGCCGTTTCGCGGTCCTTGCCTGCCGCCCGCACCTTGGCGCGTGTGGAGCCGAAGAAGAGCGGCAGCCCCACCCCGACTTCAAAGCCCATGAAATCGCCACCCGAGAAGCGGCTGCGGTCAACGTTGTAGGGGTTCCAGCCTTTCAGCACCATTTGTCCGCTAAGCCCGATGTTGAAGTTCGGAAGCCAGCCACCTTTTGCCTCGGAAACCTTGCGCTTTGCCGTTTCGAGGGCGTTGTAGCTGTATTCCCCTTCGGCGGTGCGCGAAAAGTCGAACTCCGCCCCGCCGTCCCACGGCAGGGGTTTCAATTCACCCTCGGCAGGAAGTATTTCTTCAGATGTGTTCAAAAGTTCCTGCATCCTGTGCTGCAAAGCGAGCAGTTCCGTGTCCACGCTCTCAAGCTCCATACTGTTTTCGCTCTTCATGCGGCTTGCGGTGAGCTTTTCGAGCTGCCTCGCCTCCCCTGCCCCATATCTCACTGTGGCAAGGCGCAGATATTCGCTCACTATGGTGTCCTGTTCCGAGAGTATGCGTTTTTTCTCCAAGGCAAATACCATCTGCGTATAGGTTTCCGCCACCTCCGCCGCCAGTTGCTTGCGGCTCAGTTTGGCGCGGCTTTGCGCCTCTGCCGTTTCGGCCTTGAGGCTTTTGCGGCGCAGGGCGTAAACGGTGGGGAACTCGAAACTCTGGCTTATGGAGAGGCTGTTGTCGGGGCTTCCGCCGGATGTTGGGTCCTGTTTCAGCGAGAGCGATGTCTTTTCCATGTCCCACGCCGTGCCTTGCATGATGCGCGCCTTCTCGGCCCCGGCCTCGGCGGCCTTGATGCCGTAGTTGTTTTTCTCTGCCACGGCGATGCACTCTTCGAGCGTGAGCCTTGCCTGTGGAAACGCCGCAAGCCATGAAAGCGTCGCGAGGGCAGCAATGTATATTCTTCTTGAAATCATGTTTCGCTATTTTTTCGTGAAAGTCTTATAAACAGCCGGCAAAACAACGAGCGTCAGCAGCGTTGAGGTTATAAGTCCGCCCACGACAACCGTGGCAAGCGGACGCTGCACCTCCGCGCCGTCGCCGTGGGACAAAGCCATTGGCAGGAAGCCGAAGCTTGCCACAAGAGCCGTCATCAGCACGGGGCGCAGCCTTATCATACAGCCTTTCATTATTCTCTCGGTGATGTTGTCAACCCCGGCTTTCTGCAAGTCGTTGAGCTGGCCCACAAGAACGATGCCGTTGAGCACGGCAACGCCGAACAGGGCTATGAAGCCCACTCCCGCCGAAATGGAGAACGGCATGCCGCGCAGCCACAACGCCCATATTCCGCCTATCGCCGCAAGGGGGATGGCACTGAACACGAACAGGGTTTCGCGCACGCTTCTCACCGTAGCGTAGAGCAGCAGGAGTATCATTGCCAGCGCAACGGGGATTGCCACGGCAAGGCGGTTTGCCGCATCGCGCAGGTTCTGGAACTCTCCGCCGTAGGTGTAGTAGTATCCAGGGGGGAGGGTGATGTTTTTGCTCACAAGCCCCTCGATTTCCTCCACGGTGCTCTCGATGTCGCGTCCCCTGACGTTGAAGCCAACATATATGCGGCGCGTGCCTTCATCGTGGGTAATCTGCGAGGGTGCTTCCACGTACTCCACATCGGCCACCTGCGAAAGCGGCACTGCGCCACCGCCCGGAATTGGCAGGTAAAGGTTTTCGAGGGATGAGATGTCGTTGCGCAGGTTCTTGTCAAGGCGCAAAACTATGTCGAACTTCTTTTCCCCTTCATACACCGCGCCCGCCGCACTTCCCGCAAAGGCGGTTTTCAATACGTTGTTCGCGTCCTTTATCGAGATGCCGTATTCCGCCATACGCTCATGGTTGTAAATAACCTGTATCTGCGGAAGTCCCTGCACCTTTTCGATGTAAGGATTCGTAACCCCGCGAACTTTTCCCACTATCTTGGCCACTTTTGCCGCCTCTTCGGCCAGCACGCCAAGGTCCTCGCCGTAAATGTTTATGGCCACGTCCTGGCGCACTCCGGTTATCAGTTCATTGTTCCTCATCTGAATCGGCTGGCTCATCTCAACTTCAAGCCCGGGAATAGTCTCGAGAGTTTTTCCCATAAGCTCCATCAGGCCGTCCTTGGTCTTCGCGCTTTTCCACTCCGACTTGGGCTTGAGGGCAATCATCATGTCGGCTCTCTCAACAGGCATCGGGTCGGTGGGGATTTCGGCACTTCCGATGCGGGTTACTATCTGTTTCACCTCCGGGAATTTCTCTTTCAGCAGTTTCTCGCCCATTGTCATCGCCTCGGTCATCTGGCTGAGGCTTGTGCCTTGCGCCATGCTCAGCTCGGCGGCAAAATCGCCCTCCTCAAGGCTCGGAATGAATTCCCCGCCGAGTTTCGAAAACGCCGCCAGGCTCACCGCAAACGCGCACACCGCCCCGACAATAAGTTCACGGCTGTTCCTCACCGCCCATTCAAGAACAGGTTTGTACAAGTCGTGAAGTTTTTCTACCATGCGGTGCGCGATGTTTTTGCCGTCGCTCACTTTTTTGCTCAAAAGCAACGCGCTCGCCATGGGAACGTATGTAAGCGAAAGTATGAACGCGCCCATTATGGCGAAGAATATCGTCATGGCCATTGGGCGGAACATCTTGCCCTCTATGCCCGAAAGAGTCATGAGGGGAACATACACTATCATTATTATAATCTCGCCAAACGCCGCCGAATGGCGTATCTTCGAGGCGGAATAAAGCACCTCGCCGTCCATTTCACTTTGCGTGAGGCGCATGGAGGGATATTTCGCCTTTTGCTGCTCTATGTGCAGACACACAGCCTCGACAATTATCACGGCAGAGTCAACAATCATTCCGAAGTCAATCGCGCCGAGGCTCATGAGGTTTCCGCTAAGCCCGAAAAGCCTCATCATTCCGAAGGCAAACAACATGCTCAACGGTATGACGCTCGCCACTACAAGCCCCGCACGCCAGTTTCCGAGGAAAAGCACGAGAATGAATATCACAATCAGTCCGCCCGCCACAAGGTTGTGTGCTATAGTGTTCTCAACGCGGTTCACAAGTTGCGTGCGGTCGATGAAAGGCTCTATAACCACCCCTTCGGGGAGGCTTTTCTGTATCTGGGCTATGCGCTCCTTAACCCTACGGCTCACCTCCTGGAAGTTCTCGCCCTTTAGCATTATGGCAATTCCGGCAACCACCTCGCCCTCGCCGTTGCGCGTAACCGCGCCGAAGCGGGTTGCCGAGCCAAGCTGCACCTTTGCCACGTCGCCCACCCTGACAGGCGTGCCGCCAACGGTCTTTACGGGAATGTTCCTTATGTCATCGAGAGATTTCGCCACGCCAAGCCCACGGATGTAATACTGCTTGTCGTTCTGCTCTATATAGCTGCCGCCGGTGTTCTCGTTGTTGTCCTCGATTGCCTTGTAAACCTCCGGCACGGTAACTCCCGCAGCGTTGAGCTTTTCGGCATCCACAGCCACCTCGTACTCCTTTACAAAGCCTCCCCAGCCGCTCACCTCCGCCAATCCCTTAGTGCCTGAAAGCTGCTTTCTCACAACCCAGTCCTGCATTGTGCGCAGCTCGGTGAGCGAATACTTGTCCTCGTAGCCCTTCTTTGCGCGAACCGTGTAGTGGTAAATCTCGCCCAAGCCTGTGGCTATGGGGCCGAGCGAAGTCTTTCCGTCCTTCGGCAGCTCCTCTTCGGCCTCCTTGAGCTGCTGGCTCACCTGCTGTCGCGCCCAATATATGTCGGCCCCGTCGTCGAACACAAGCGTTATCACCGAAAGCCCGCTGCGCGATATGCTCCTGCGCTTTTCGAGCCGGGGTATGTTTGCCATCGCCATTTCTATGGGCGTGGTGATATACTGCTCCACCTCCTGCGCCCCGAGTGAGGGAGCCTGCGTTATTATCTGCACCTGGTTGTTGGTTATGTCGGGCGTGGAGTCGAAAGGCAGGCTCACGAGCGACACAACGCCCCACACCGCGAGCATGAGGCTCAAAACGCCCACAACCAGCTTGTGGCTTATGGAATATTCTATGAGTTTCTGGAACATGGCAAAGCTGCGTAAACTATTTAATGGTTGTGTTCGCCATGCTCGCCCACCGCGCTGGCAAGATAGTAGCTGCTGTTGGTAACCACCGGCAGCTCCTTGTCAACCGGCTCAACAAAGGCAATCTGCGTGTATCCGTCCTCGCTTATGCCGGTTCTCACCTCGCGGCGGCTGAAGTGGTGGGTCTTTTTTATGGCAAGCGAATGGTTCACGTTGTGCACGAACACATACGACTTGTCGCCGTCCTTAACGATTGCCTTGCTCGGCACAGCCTCCACCTTTTCCCTGCCTGTGGATATAAGCCCGGTTACATACATTCCGCCGAATAGCGTGTTATCGTGGCTGTCGAGCTTAACGTGAACCGCCACGCTGCGGTCGCCGTCGTTGAAACTCTCGTTTATGCCGCTCACGCGCCCTTCGACAGTGCGGTTGCCCTGGTTGGTCATTGAAAGCAGCACCTTCGCCCCTGGCCTCACCTTGTCGATGTCCTTTTCAAAGACGTTGAGGTCGCACTCCACGGCGTTGTTGTTGTTAATGCTCATCACGGGTGTCTGCATATCCACATAGCTTCCGAGGCTCGCCGTGATTTTGCCCACCGTGCCGCTTATGGGCGAGTGCAGGGGGAACGTGGTTGTGAACTTGCCCGCCTCCACGCTCTTGGGGCTTATCCCGAACTGCACAAGCTGGCGCGAAATGCCGCTCTGCTTTGCCGCCGAAATGTTGTATTGCGCCGTTGCCTGTTGCAGGTTCTTGCCCAATCCCGCGCCCTGACTTGCAAGGTAACTCTGGCGTTCAAGCTCGCTCTTGGCATATTCCGTCTCCTTGCACACCGAATAGTATTCGCGCTGGAGTGCCACCACTTCGGGGTTCTCCACCGTGGCGACAATCCTGCCCTTCTCCACCTTGTCGCCCTCGCTCACGTAAACCCTGCGCACCACGCCCTGCATGGTGCTGCTCACGTCGGCAGTGTTTTGCGCCCTCACCACAAGGCGGCCGTTGGCCTTTATGCAAAGATCCATGTCGCGATACTCAATGGGCGAGGTGGCGAGCTTCACAGCCTTAATCTGCTCCTCGCTCAGGGGAATGCTTGAAAAGTCGGCGGTCTCCTCGGCGTGGTCGTGCTCCTCGTGTGCGCCGCCGCCCTTTTTGCCCAGCAGCACAACGGCAGCCAATGCCGCAAGCGAAACCGCTATTATAATAATTATCTTCTTCATAAAGCCTGTTATTGTTTCCGGATGCAAAAATAGGACATAATGAGTGCAACCCGGTTGCAAACTTCGTGCACGCAAACCACAACACCACCGCAGCGCGAAAACTACATCGGATGTAGAAAAAACTACATAGGACATAGAAAAAATTATATCAGATATAATTTAAACTACATCAGACCTTTTTTCGTCGCTTACAAATATCTGAAAAACAGCAACTTACAAGAGCCGCTCAAAATCGGTTAAAGTTCTGTTTTACAGGCGTTTGCCATTTTCGGTGATTATTTCCTGTCTTTTCCGTCGGATTGGCAAAAAGCCAATCCGACGGAAAATGGTAACTTTGCGGTATATTCACCTTTAATCCCGAAACTTATGACTCCGCAAACTTGGGCCATAGTAATTGTAGCCGTAATACTATTGTTCGTGTTCCTTAACCGCATAAAGAGGAAAAAGGAAAAGAAAATGGGCAAGGACCTCGAAACGCTCATAGAGAAAAAGGACTGGCGTGGAGTGTGCCGCATTTTCAAAAAGCAGATGATTATATGGGGCACGGTGCTTGCCGCCTCGATAGCCCTGCTGATTGTGCGCATTGTTGCCGAAAAGCATTTCACCGGCACAATAATATTGGCGGCGTTTTTCGCATACCGCTTCATCAAGCTCGTGAAACTATACAGAATTTCGCTGCACAACGCCCAAATGGAGGAGGCAAATGCAGACGAGGAAGAACTTTCGGAAAGCGACAAGAAGAAAATCGAGAGTTTCCTGGACTGCAACTTCACCTATGTTGCCAACCCGCACTGCGATGTGAAGCAGCTGTGGCTCGAAGCCCGCGAACGCGGAAAGCGCGAGGGTTTCTGTCCGATAGTCCTTTCGCTCAATGCCGCGATGGGGGATGTGCTGTACATTAACAGTTGCGGCGAGGAAAACGAAGAGGACATAGACATAAACCGTCTGCGCGAATGGAGAATGAAGACGCATGCCGAACCTGTGGGCGACGGAGCGGAATTTCTACGCAAAAGGTATGAGGAGGAAGTGAACTGCCAGAAAGAGGACGGCACGCTCGCCGAATGGGAGGCAGACGTTGTGAACGGCGCGGCAAGCGAGGATGAGGCATATTACGGGGAACTCGACACAATGTCGCCCGAAGGCAATAACATCATGATAGTGGAAGTGCCGGTGCACGAGCCGTGGCAGGTGTTCGCCTACCTGCCTGTGGGCGGCTGGAACGAATGCCCCGACTTCAGGGAGCACATGGCGGTGGCGAAATACTGGTATGAGAAATACGGCGCGACGATAGCCGGCATTTCAAACGACACCATAGAATATGTGCTGCCCCACCCGGTTTCGGAAACCGAAGCCAAGGAACTCGCCAAGGAACAGTTCGCATACTGCACCGACAACATTTACCAGGGATTCGACAACCTCGCCACCCGCGCCCTTGCCAGCACCAAGGCAACGGTGTGGTATTTCTGGTGGGACTGACGATGCCGGCTGTTATTCAAATAAATCGTCCATTGTTACCTGGCTCTGAATGGAACTTACGTCAGAATCGGCGGTAAGTCCATATGACGTAATCATTGTAAGGTTTATGGACTTTTGGGTCCCTGTCTCTTTCGCGAACACATCCACGCGGTGCTGCATTTTCTCCGCCTCGTCAGCATAAAGGGCGTATTTGCTTTTGGCGTACTTCATTTCGCAAACATTTATCACGCTGTCGTTGCGGTCAATAAGCAAATCTATCTGCACGCCTTTGCCAATCCATGAATGCGCTGTGCTGACAACGGCAGAGAAGCCCAAAGCCTTTTTGATTTCGTCAATATGCTGCAAACACACGCGCTCGAAGGCAAGTCCCGCCCATGCGTTGTGTAACGGCGAATTGTACATGGACGACCAAAAATGAGAGTCGCCGTTCTTGTTTTTCCGCACAAACTGGAAATAGAAAAGCGTGTAATTGTCCATTAGCTGGTAAACGGCATCCCTGATGTCCTTTCCTATGCAGGTATATTGCCGTATGAAGCCGCACTGCTCCAACTCCTTCAACGCCTTGCAGAATGAAGCATTGTCCGAGAACTTCCCATTTTTAAGAATTTCATGACGCGGCATTCCGATTTTCTTGGTTGACAAAACGTTTATGATACCTATGTGTATTGTAGGGTTTCTGAAAAGCGAAGCGTAAAGGGCATCGTACTCGTTGGAAAGCTCCCCGTCTTTGTCAAAGAACATACGGTCGAAATTCTGCGCCACACTAAGTCCCTTTTTCATGAAACTCCAATAATAAGGAATACCGCCAAGAGCCATATAAGCCTCCATAATCAGATTGCGCCTGTAACCAAGGCCGCTATGCCTGCAATACAATTCGCATTCGCGCAGTGTGAATGGACGGAGGTATATGCGCTTGGTAAGGCGGTTGTGAAGTCCGCCGTAATTCATGATAACATTGTCTATGATCCACGATGTGGCACTTCCGCAAACAATCAGAACTATGTCTTTGCGTGCCGTAGCCCAACCGTTCCAAAAATGATCAAGGGCGCGTATGAAGTTAGAACGTACTGTGTCCATCCACGGCAGTTCGTCAATGAACACCACCTTTTTTCCTTCAGGCAGACTTCCGAGCCATGCCTCAAGCAAATGGAATGCGTCCCCCCAAGATTTCGGCATTGCAGTACGTTTCATCCCGGCATCATAGAGCGACTGGCGGAACTCCTTTAGCTGCTCCCGCAAAGGGGCATCCAATATGCCGGTATGCTGGAATGCAAATTCATATCCGAACGTCTCGCGTATAAGATATGTCTTTCCCACGCGTCTGCGCCCATACACCGCAATAAATTCTGATTGCTCGGATGCAAGTGCATCCAGTAGAACTTTCTTCTCCTTTTCCCTGCCGATAAGCATAACTTATTGTTTTTGAACTTCGCAAAGATAATCTGTTTGTTTCGGACAAACAAAGAAAACCCTCTGAAATATGCTTGAAACCTGCGGATATCTATCTTTTTTTTCGCACATCTCCGCAGGTTTCAAGCACATTTTGCCTGTTCTTATTGCTTCTGCAACACCAAAGAAACCATTGCGGAATCGGCGAGGTTCACGTTGAGGAACCACACTTCATAGACATTTTTTGTCTTCCCTATCAGCTGAAAAACAGACAAAGGCTCTGAAGTCTCGTTGTACGTGCAAATTCTGCCGCCTTCCAGTTTCCAAAGTTTTTCGTCGGCGCAGTCTGTCTCGCAAGTGCCGTCGGAATTGAACGACATCACAGAGCCGGCAGCCATTTGCAGACCAGCAACGCCGCCCTTGATTTCTTTTACGGTAAATGTCCCGACCGCATCAGAGCGTGAGAACACAGGTGTCATCTTAAAGTCATCATGAATGCAGGATGCAAGGCACACGCCAAACAGCACCGCCACCACCAGCAGGAAAAACTTCATCTGTTTCATCTTCATTGCCATTTTGAGTGCAAATTTACCGAACTTTCCCACAGCGCAGCCACATTGAATGTATTAATTGGTATCTTTGCAGCGGAACAATAAAAACCATAAGCATCATGTCAACCGTGTTGTATCCTTCGCCCGTGTTCGGCCCAATACACAGCCGCCGTCTCGGGGTTTCGTTGGGAATAAACCTTATGCCGGCAGACGGAAAAGTCTGCACATTCGACTGCATTTACTGCGAATGCGGCTTCAACGCCGACCGCCGCCCACACAGCCGCCGCCCCACAAGGGAGGAAGTGGCGCAAACCCTGGAAAAGACGCTCAAGGACATGAAAGAGAACGGCCCGAAGCCCGATGTACTGACTTTCGCCGGGAACGGAGAACCAACGCTCCACCCCGATTTCCCCGCGATAATGGACGATGTTGTGGGGCTGCGCAACAAATATTTCCCCAACGCAAAGATAAGCGTGCTGAGCAACGCCACGCTCGCCCCCAAAGCCGAGATACGCGCCGCACTTATGAAGGCGGACAACAACCTGCAAAAGCTCGACACGGTGAACCAGCGTTACATTGAAATGCTGAACCGCCCCACAGGGAAATATGACGTGAACGAGATTATCGAATCGCTCAAGTTCTTCAACGGACACGTAATAATACAGACCATGTTCCTTAAAGGCGCGGACGGAGAGGAAAGCATTGACAACACGGGCGACGAATACGTTATGCCGTGGCTCGAAGCCGTAAAGGCAATAAAGCCGCAGGAGGTGATGATTTACACCATAGACCGCGAAACGCCCGACCAAAAGCTGCGAAAGGCAACCCACGCGGAACTCGACCGCATTGTGAGCCTAATAAAGGAAGCAGGAATTCCTGCAACCGCATCATATTGACCCATTACGCGGATCGAGGATAAGATTTGCGATTAATCAACGATTTGCACCGCTTGTAGGGGCGTATTGCATACGCCCGGATTGCGCCGCTTTGCAATGTTGCGGCGGCGTTTGTGATGCGGTTCATGCGGTGGCGTACAGGGCGTATGCAATACGCCCCTACAATTGGCGCAAAACCAATACCGCAAAAATTACATTTGATGTAGGAAAAACTATGTCCTATGTAGAAAAAATTATGTC
>CAVCON010000032.1:0-16672 GCA_963603805.1 Oscillospiraceae bacterium | reverse complement strand
GACATAGGAAAAACTACATAGGACGTAGGAAAAATTATATCTGATATAATTCAAACTACATCAGACCTTTTTCCGCCCATTACAAACATCTGAAAAACAAGTTCTTATAGCAAACGACTAATATATGGATATTTTCTTGGAACTCAATATGTTACGCAAACTGGGGCGTTCTTGCGGTTTCCGGGCAGCAACCCAGTCGCACGGATATGCCGTGAAAGACACTGCGCACTCACGGCTTTTATGATTTTTGTCCCGAACGGAGGCGAGGATCAGTTTGCCGCCCTGTATTCATTCGGCGTGCATCCCGCCATTTTCTTGAACCAGCGGCTGAAATGCTGCGGATAAGAAAAACCAAGCTCGTATGCAATTTCGCTGACAGACTTTGACGTGTCGAACATCCGCTCCCCCGCCACGTCAAACATCTTCTGCTGTATGTGCTTCAAGGCCGACATCCCCGTCTCCTTTTTCAACAGGTCGCCAAGATAGCTGGCGGAAAGGCACAACTTGTCAGCGCAATACTGCACGGTAAGCATTCCTTTCCCTGCGGGGGCTTTTGTCTCAAAATAGTCGTCCACAATATTTTCGAAGCGTGCCAGAATGTCCTTGTTCACATTCTCGCGGGTAATGAACTGGCGGTCGTAAAAGCGTATGCAGTAGTCAAGCAGCAGCTTGAGATTGTCAACAATCAGCGACTTGCTGTGCTTGTCGATTGGGTATTGCAGCTCGGTCTGCATCTTCTCCATACACTCCGTGATTGTGTGCCGCTCGTGTTCCGAAAGGTGCAGGGCCTCGTTGGCATTGTACGAGAAAAACGCATAGCTTTTCATCATGCCCGCCAACGGAGTTCCACGCAGCAGCTCGGGGTGGAACACCAACGCCCAGCCGGCGGGCTGGTGAAGCTTTCCGTCATCAGCAGCCCCCATAACCTGCCCCGGGGCAGCGAAAAGCACAGTGCCCTTCTCGTAATCATATATGCTCCTGCCGTAACTCATTGTGCCGCAATCCGTATCTTTCAGAAGCACCGCATAAACATTGTAAAACCTCCGCCCGTGGCGTATCGGCGGCATTTTGCCGCAGTCCACAACGCTTATTAGCGGATGCATCGCCTCTATTCCAAAAAGGTCGCAATATTGCTGCACTGTGTCTATTTTCGTTATTTCGTTCATAATCCCACTGTTTGGAAAGCCATGTTTCACGTTTGCAAAGATAAGCCGTTTCGGCAGTACCGCACGTTTCAATATTATCGAAAATGCACCCATTTTTATAGGTGGCGGCACAACCTATAAAAATGGTTTCCCTATCAGCATTATTGATATGGCGAATACGGTTTCCCACCACTATCTTTGCACCGTAAACCATAAAATGCCATTTGTTTATGAAAAAAGAGCAGAACAACGCGATAACCCGTCGGGGATTTCTCAAGCGTGCCGCGTTGGCGGGCACTGCCTTAGGCTTCGCGCCGGCATTTGAGAAGATAACGGCGGCAGAGAGAGGCATTGCGGACAAAGCCGGTGCGGCGCACGCAACGCCAGTTCCGCCCGGCACGGCGGCTGTACGCACACAAAGGACACTGGGCTGCGGAAAGGCGGCATTCACCGTATCGGCGATGGGCTACGGCTGCATGGGGCTTAACCACAACCGCAGCCAGCACCCGAGCAAGGAGATGGAAATCGCCTTGGTGCGCGAAGCCGTGGAACGCGGTATCACCCTGTTCGACACGGCTGAAAGCTACGGCTACCATGTAAACGAGAAATTGGTGGGGGAAGCACTGAAAGGCTACACCGACCGCGTTTTCGTGTCATCAAAATTCGGGCACAAGTTTGTGAACGGCGTGCAGGTGAAAACCGAAGAGGACAGCACCCCCGCAAACATACGCCGCGTGTGCGAAAACTCGCTGCGCAACCTCGGAGTTGAGACACTCGGAATTTTCTACCAGCACCGCATCGACCCCAAAACGCCGATCGAAATTGTTGCAGAAACAGCGGCGCAACTCATAAAAGAGGGCAAAATACTGCATTGGGGAATGTGCGAGGTTAATGCTGAAACAATCCGCCGTGCACACAAGGTATGCCCCGTTACCGCCATACAGAGCGAATACCACCTCATGCACCGCACCGTGGAAGTCAACGGTGTTTTAGATCTTTGCGAGGAACTGGGCATCGGCTTCGTTCCCTACAGCCCGCTTAACAGGGGATTTCTTGGCGGCATGATAAACGAATACACGCAGTTCGACACCTCCAACGACAACCGTCAGACCCTGCCGCGCTTCAAGCCCGATGCCATCCGCGCCAACTACCGCATAGTGGAAGTGCTTAACGCTTTCGGAAGGACGAGGGGCATAACTCCCACGCAAGTGGCGTTAGCCTGGCTGATGAACAAGAAACCTTTTATAATCCCTATCCCCGGCACGACGAAACTGTCCCATCTCGAAGAAAACCTGCGGGCGTGCGGCATCGCCTTTAACGCGGAAGAAATGGCGGAACTGGAAAACGCCGTAGCCGTCATCCCCATAATGGGCAGCCGCTACGATGCCTTGCAGGAATCAAAAATACAAAAATAAGCGGTGTCATGAAAAGAACTTTCCTTTATATGGTTGCCGCCGCGCTGCTGCCGGGTTGCAACAGCCGCAACTCTAATGTAATGAAAATTGAGGAGCAGGGCAGTTTTGCCGTCGGCGGCACTGTGCTTACCGACTCGCAAGGGCGCACCTACCACGGCGACCATGCCTACGTGTTTTACCAGAAACCCGCCGGCGCACGGAAATATCCGCTTGTGTTCGCCCACGGCGTGGGGCAGTTCTCCAAAACTTGGGAGACAACGCCCGACGGGCGCGAAGGGTTTCAGAACATTTTTCTGAGGCGGGGCTTCACAACTTACCTCGTGGACCAGCCCCGGCGCGGAAACGCAGGACGCAGCACGGAAACGGCCACAGTCTCGCCCACGTTCGACGAGGAAACATGGTTCAACCGTTTTCGCGTGGGCATCTGGCCCAACTATTTCAAAGGCGTACAGTTCAGCCGCGACAAGGAGGCCTTGAACCAGTATTTCCGCCAAATGACCCCAAATATCGGTTCTGTTGACTTCGAGGTGTATTCTAATGCCTACGCCGTCCTGTTCAACAAGATTGGCCCTGCCATATTCGTAACGCATTCGCAGGGAGGCCCTGTGGGCTGGCGCACATTGCTCAAAACCGACAACATAAAGGCGATTGCCTCCTACGAGCCGGGCGGCGGAATACCGTTCCCCAAAGGAAAAGTCCCCCCGGAGGGCAAAATTCTCACCTTGTCAAAGAAAACGGAAGGGATAGAAGTGCCTATGAGCGATTTCATGAAATACACAAAAATTCCCATTGTAGTGTATTACGGCGACAATCTGCCGCAGACAGACGAACACCCCGAAATTTACGAATGGACGCGGAGGCTGCACCTCATGCGCCAATGGGCTGATATGCTCAATGCCCTTGGCGGCAACGTTACTGTGGTCCACCTGCCCGAGGTCGGGCTGCACGGCAACACCCACTTCCCGATGTCCGACCTGAACAACATCGAAGTGGCGGACCTACTGTCGGAATGGCTGCACAAAAACAAACTGGATTAGAGTTGTTTCGGCATCTTTACACTACTCACAGTCAGACAGCATTTTATGCAAACAACGGTACTGCGGCGTAAGATATTGTCTTTCTGCTATTTGCAAGGGTGAAAATTATGTCCGATGTAGTTTAAATTATATCAGACATAATTTTTTCTACGTCCTATGTAGTTTTTCCTACATCAAATGTAATTTTCGGGGTGTATCGAAAAGGGCAATTGTTTTTTGTTTTGCGCCAATTGTAGGGGCGTATGGCATACGCCCTGTACGCCACCGCATGAAACGCACAGTGAACCACAGCCGCCACATTGCAAATCCACGCAATTCAAGGCGTATGCAATACGCCCATACGGTGGCGCAATATTTTGATTAATTGAAGTTTATTATCTGCTTTTGTTCAACGGCGCACGATGCGGTTTATGAACAGCCAACCTCCGAACACCTGCAAGAGCATTCCAGGAAGCCCTATGCGGAAGTCCTGCACCGCCGCATTGAAAGAGCCTGTCATGACCCATTCACCCAATGTGCCTATTCCCTGATAGCACAAAACCACAAGGGCGAGCAGCAGGAGCGAGGCTTTCTTGAAATGCGCCGATGCCATGCCGGCGGCAATGGCGAGCAACACCGACTTCATGAGTATTGCGGGCAACACCGCAGGGGCAGGCATTGAGAACAGCGCGGAGTTTGCCAACGGGGAAAGCACGGCAACCATAAGCCCCACGCGCCAGCCGTATTTGTACGCGCCCACAAGGGTGAAGAAATATATCGGCAGCCATATCATTCCGCCTTGGTGCACAAGGTGGAACAACTGGGGCAGCACGATGTTTCCCAATGCAAACACCACTACCGCCAAATAGGCTTTCATGTCGCCATATCCGAGAGAATACAGTTTTACTGTTCTTGCTTCCATGATTGTTTTCTAATCGTTTTCAGTTTGTTCTACTTTCTGTTTGTTTTCTTTTTGCGAGTTTCGCAATTGTCTCTTTTATTGCGCAAAGCATTTCCTCTTGCGATTGCAGGTCCTTGCACGCCTTTTCCATGGGACACCACCCTGTGCCGTCGCGGTTTATAATGTGGTGCACCTCCTCGGCAAACTCCACCTCCACGCCGCTGCTGCACAGCAGCGCGACGGCGGGCGTGCTTATGGTATGGGCATACACACTCGCCACCTTGCCGAGCAGCATGAGCGCGGCGGCGGCTTTTCCCACCACCTTGTCGGCAACTTTCGCACCGTCCAGCACCTGCGGCTTCTCGCCCAGCAAGCGGAGCAAATCCTTCACTCCCCTGCCGTCGAATGTGCGCACCGTGCCGTTCTCGACCACAAGCGAATGACCGCCGGTCTCCAGCAGTTCCGCGAGTTGGGCGTTTGTCATAGCGTGCCTTGCTTGAGCTGTTCCACAAAATGGTCTATGCGCTGCATTTCCTTTGGTATGTCAATGTTCTGCGGGCAATGCTCCACGCATTTCCTGCACCCTATGCAGTGGTTGGCCTGACGCAGTTTGGGAACGCTGCGGTCGTAGCCCACAAGGAATGCCCTGCGTGCCTCGCGGTAGTTTTCCGCCTGCTGGCTTTCGGGCACATTGCCCTCGTTGACGCATTTGTTATAGTGAACAAATATGGCGGGGATGTCAAGACCGTAGGGGCAGGGCATACAGTATTTGCAGTCGTTGCATGGGATTGTGGGGTACTGCACTATGATTTCGGCGGTGTCGTAAAGGAACTTTATCTCATCGTCCGTAAGCGGTTTCAAGGGGCAGTAGGAGCGCAGGTTGTCCTGCAAATGCTCCATATACGTCATGCCGCTAAGCACCGTAAGCACGTCTGGCATAGTTCCTGCATAGCGGAACGCCCACGATGCCACGCTCCTGTCGGGTTCGCGCTGTTTGAGACGCGCAACAACGTGGTCGGGGACTTTGGACAGCCTTCCGCCAAGCAGCGGCTCCATTATCACGGCTGGGATGTTGCGCTTCGCAAGCTCGCCGTAAAGATATTCGGCATCGGTGTTGAAAGAATTGAGTTCCTTGGCGTGCTGCCAGTCAAGATAGTTGAGCTGTATTTGCACAAAGTCCCACTTGTAGCGGTCGTGCTGCGAAAGCAGATAATCAAACACCTTTATGTCGCCATGGTAGGAGAAACCGAGGTTGCGTATTCTGCCAGCCTCGCGCTCTGCAAGCAGAAAGTCGAGAACGCCGTTGTCAACATACCGTGCATTATAATCCTTCATGGCATCGCCGCCCATGCCCACGCCGTGAAGCAGCATATAGTCTATGTAGTCAACCTGCAAATACTTCATCGAGTTGTGGTACATCTCCAAAGACTTTTCGCGGCTCCATATTGAGGGGTCAAAATTAGAAAGCTTGGTGGCAATGAAAAACTTGTCGCGGGGGTGGCGTTTCAACGCTATGCCCGTTGCCTCCTCTGAATGTCCCTTGCAATAAGCCGGGGACGTGTCGAAATAGTTCACACCATGCTCTATGGCGTAGTCCACAAGGCGGTTTACAGCCTCCTGATCTATTTTTTCCTCGCCCTCTCTCGCGCTCTCGCCAGTAACTGTGGGCCAGCGCATACAGCCGTAGCCGAGGATTGAAACCTTTTCGCCCGTCTTGGGGTTGGTGCGGTATGTCATCTTGTCCTTTGGTATCTCGCCCTGCGCCTTTGTGGTTTCGCCGCTCACGGGATTTTTGTCGGAATTGCAGCCCACAAGCATCGCGGAAGTGGAGACAGCCGCGCCCGCGCCGAGCCTTTTCAAAAACTCGCGCCGATCGATATTGTTTTTGCCTTTGGTATTCATAATTCTTTCAAATGGTTTTATGCTGTTCATGCCCTTCAACATATATTGCGCTGAAAGGACGCGCCGGACACAGGTTCTCGCACGCTCCGCAGCCTATGCAGCGTTCTTCGTTCACCACAGGAATCTTCGGGGAGTCCTCCTTTTGCGGGTCAGAAGACACCATGGTTATCGCCCCTGCGGGACAGTGGCGCGCACAATTGCCGCATTCCACTCCGTCTGTGAGAGGCACGCAGTTTTTCCTGACCCAAACCGCATGACCAACCTGTGTGGACGATTTTTCGGCAGGAGTGATTTTTATTATTGCGCCGGCAGGGCAGACTTCGGAGCATTTCGTGCATTCAGGACGGCAGTAGCCGCGCTCGTAAGAGGAATGTGGCTTCATCAGCTTGCCGGGGCGGAGCACATCGTTGGGACATACGGCAACGCAGAGCTGGCATCCAATGCAATGGTCCTCCAAATGTTTCAAGCCAACCGCCCCCGGGGGAACTATCGGGGTATTGCGGTTAGGTATCTTCTTGTCGAGAATTACCGCCAACCCGCCGTCAACGGTCTTGCCCTGCGCGTTCGCTACCGCCGTGCCGAGAATGATGCCCGCACCTGTGAGGAAACTGCGGCGCGAAGCGTCGGGAGTTTTTTCTGATGCCTCTGCCGCAGGTTTTGACGCGACCTCCTTTTTGCGAAGTTCGAAATGCAGCGCACCATGCTTGCAGTTGTCCACACAGTCCATGCAAGCCACGCAGCGGGAATAGTCTATCTTGTGGTTCTTGAAGTCAATACACGAAGCCTTGCAGCCCCGGGCGCAAAGCGAACAGTTGCGGCATTTGCCTGTGTCTATTACGGGTCTGAAAAGTGAGTGGCGGGAAACAAGACCCAAGAAAGTGCCCACAGGGCATATGGTGTTGCAATAAGTGCGTCCGTTGCGCCACGCCAGCACAACCACAACCACAAAAGTAACTGCGGCAAGAATTAGCGTGGGAAGGGCACGGAGCCACACTTCCCTTTCATAGAAAGCATAGCTCCCCATGCGCTCGGAAATATATGCGAGCAGGTTGTTCCCCCAAGTATAAAGTGGGGCGAACATTGTCTGGGCTATTCTGCCGTATGCGCTGTATGGGTCGAGCAAACCCGCCAACCCAGTGAAAGTTCCAGCGACAAAGAGGACCAACACCGCATAGCGCAGCCACGTCTTTGCCTTTGAATATGAAAAGCGGCGTTTTTTGCCCTTGCGCCTTGCGCTAAGCCACGAAACCACGTCCTGGAAAACGCCGAGCGGACAGATTACCGAACAGTAAACACGCCCGAAAAGGAATGTGAGCAACAGCACGGCGACAATCACACCGATGTTGAGAGCCATGACAGCCGGAAAAAACTGGATTTTCGCCAACCACCCGAACCAGGCATGGATTGTTCCCGTAAAATCAAGGAACAGCAGACTGACAATCGCAAAGAACACGACTGCCAGGGTAATTCTTATTTTACGCAGCATAATAGTATTTTATTTTCATTGATAAATCGTTCATATTATAATCATATCCGTCCGTCGCTGAAGTCTTGCGCGGAGTCCCGCCCCTTGGCTCCACTTTCGTGGTGCTGCGCAGATAAAGGCAAAAAGCCACCGCCGCAAGCACAATCGCCACGATTGCCAAGACTTTCTTCTTCATACAATTGTTATGTCATCCTGTTTCTGCGCAAAAATAATAAATCTCACGCTTTTACACGCATATATTTTTTACGGATTTGCATACCAAAATCACCGCACGCCCGGTTTTTCATTTTCCCGGCTTCAGGCTGCCGTAAAAATACGCTGCCGTAGCTCCGCCGTCAACAAGGAAATCCGAGCCGGTTATGAACGCGCCCCTTTCCCCCAAAAGCAGTTCCGCCACATTCGCAACCTCATCAGCCGTGCCGGGACGGCGGGCGGGGCACTTGGCGAACATATTCTTGTAGAAATCACCACGCGGACCGTTGAACTCGTCAATTGCGAGCGGGGTTACGATTATTCCAGGCGAAACGGAGTTAATTCTCGCCCCGCGTCCGCCCCACTTCACGGCTTCCGCCATAACCCTTTTCACGTTGCAGCGTTTGGCAAGCTGGTAAGCGTGGAGCGTGTCCCTTATGTTCTCCTTTTTCAATATGTCGAGCGACAGCAGTTCTTCTGTCGGCGTTGTGGCGAGAAGTTCGTCCTCCTCAGGGGTGAGCGCGGGCAAACGGTGTCCCGACTGGCTCGAGACTGTAATCCCCGCGCCGCCACACATTATAACCTTGCCCACTTCCTCGAGCAACACCGCCGTACCGTAAAGATCCACCTTCAGTATCGCGTCAATCGGGGCTTGGCTTGGCGAAACTCCCGCCGCGTTCACAAGCATCTCCACATCGCCCAGCCTGCACGCCGTGTCTATAAGCGAGCGTATGCTTTCGCGTGAGGATATGTCGCACTCCGCAGCCACGGCGTCAAAACCCGCGTTGTTCAGGATTTCCGCCACAGCCTTGGCGTTTTCAAGGCGTTTGTCGCCCACCACAATCTTTTTGCCGTAGCCCATGCGGCGGGCTATCGCCATTCCTATCTGACCTGCGCCAGTGAGAATCATCACATTCTTTTTCATATTGCATCAAGTTTTTGACCAGTGCAAAGGTACGCCACACCGCACACCGCCGCATTAAACAGATTACGGATTGCGCTACCCCTATTACGGATTAGCAGTCCCCCAGGGTTGCCATTACGCATATTATCAATATATTTGCACTGGAAAAAACGCTGAAATCATGGCAGACAATAAGATTAGGAATATAGAGACCATAAGCGAATACAACGATATGCTCGGAGTGGAGACTATGCACCCGCTCGTGAGCGTGGTGAACCTGTCAGAGGCAAAGCCCATGCACCACACCAAGCACACATTCGGCTTTTACGCCGTTTTCCTTAAAGGCGAGAAACATTGCGACCTCATCTACGGCCGCCAGCGGTACGACTACCAAAAAGGCACGGTGGTGTGCATCGCGCCGGGACAGGTGCTTGGCTCGGAGGACAACGGCGAAGTTTTCCAGCCCCACGGATGGGCGTTGCTTTTCGACCCCGAACTAATTCGCGGCACGCAGCTCGGCAAGAACATACGCGAGTATTCCTATTTCTCATACGAGGTGAACGAGGCGTTGCACCTTTCAGAGCAGGAGCGGGGCATATTCATCGACTGCCTTAAAAAGATAGAGGCGGAACTCACGCACTCAATCGACAGGCTGAGCAAAAGACTCATCGCAAACAACATCGAACTGCTGCTCAACTACTGTCTGCGTTTCTACGAACGCCAGTTCATAACCCGCCAAAGCGCAAACAGCGACATTCTCGCACGCTTCGAGACGCTGCTCAACGACTACTTTACCGGCGACAAGCCCAAACAGAACGGACTTCCCACCGTAAGGTACTGCGCCGGCGAGCTGTGCCTCTCGCCAAACTACTTCGGCGACCTCATAAAAAAGGAAACCGGCAAATCGGCGCAGGAATACATCCAGCTTGCCGTGATGAACATAGCCAAGGAACGCATACTCAACCCCTCGCTCACCATAAGCCAGATAGCATACGGGCTTGGCTACCAATACCCGCAGCACTTCACGCGGCTGTTCAAGAAAGTGGTGGGACAGACACCCAACGAATACCGCCGCCAAACGAAGCCGGCGTAATCACCCGCCATAATAAACGCACAACAAACAATCAACCGACAAAATGCGCCCCTACGGCGGCGCAAATTATTGATAATAAGTATCGGTATATATGTAGGGGCGTATTGCATACGCCCAGATTGCGCCACATTTGCAATGTTGTGGCGGCGGTTTGCGGTATGGCTCGTGCGGTGGCAAACAGTGCGTATGCGATAAGCATCACAAACATACAAATAACAATTAATCAGAAAATTCCACCGCTTGTAGGGGCGTATTGCATACGCCCGGATTGCGCCACATTTGCAATGTTGCGGCAGCGGTTTGCAGTATGGCTCGTGCGGTGGCAAACAGGGCGTATGCGATACGCCCCTACAAATGGCGCAAAACCATAATCGCCTGTCTTTTCCCAAACGCCCCGAAAACTACATCAAACATAGGAAAAACTATGTCCGATGTAGAAAAAATTATGTCTGATATAATTCAAACTACATCAGACCTTTTTTCGACACTTTCAAGTCCCTGAAAAACAAACCGTTACAAAAGGCATTCTTTTACGGTTATTGTTCTGCAAACCAACACTTTACGTTTTTATGGCGGCATCCGCAGTTTCGCGAATGGTGGCAGCGGACGCAAAACATCATGGCTTTTATCCTTTATTCCAAATGCGGGAGATTTTTTATTGCCACAGGTATGAATTTCCAAAGCCGCCTGTCGCGGAATTGCGCATCAGCAGGGCATTTTGTGCAAAAAACGGACGATTTTCAACCAAAAATTTTGTCATATAAATCAATAGCCTTAATTTTGCAGCCTGATATAACAATATTATTTATCAAATTAATAAGATCATGTCTGATATCGAATCAAAAGTAAAAGCTATCATTGTTGACAAACTCGGTGTTGATGAAGCCGAAGTAAAGAACGAAGCAAGTTTCGCAAACGATCTGGGCGCTGACTCTCTTGACACTGTAGAGCTCATCATGGAGTTCGAAAAGGAGTTCCAGATTCAGATCCCCGACGACCAGGCTGAGAAAATCTCTACCGTGGGCGACGCTGTAGCATATATCGAGGCGAACGTTAAGTAATCACTTAACGTTCTTCCTTTAACATCTCACGATGGAATTGAAAAGAGTTGTCGTAACCGGCATCGGCGCGATAACTCCGCTTGGCAAGACTGCACCCGAAACATGGGAGAATGCCAAACGGGGCGTAAGCGGTGCTGCCGAGATTACGCATTTTGATACATCCAAGTTCAAGACCCACTTTGCGTGCGAGGTGAAGGGCTACAACGCCCAGGACTACTTCGACCGCAAGGAAGTGCGCAAGATGGATCTCTACGAGCAGTACGCGATAATTGCTGCCGATGAGGCCATAAAGGATTGCGGATGGGATTTGGAAAAAGTTGACAAGAATGAAATAGGCGTCGTGTTCGGCGTAGGCATCGGCGGCATCCGCACTTTCGAGGAGGAAGCCGTAAACTACGCCAAGACAGGCGAGACCCTCGGTCCGCGCTATTCGCCATTCTTCATCCCCAAGATGATTTCCGACATAGCAGCCGGGCAGATTTCCATCAACTACGGTTTCCACGGTCCCAACTTCGCCACGACCTCGGCCTGCGCCTCTTCCACCAACGCCCTCGCCAGCGCGTTCAACCTGATACGTCTCGGCAAGGCAAACGCAATTGTTGCGGGCGGTGCCGAAGCTGCAATATGGCCCACAGGAGTGGGAGGCTTCAACGCCATGCACGCGCTTTCCACACGCAATGACGACCCCGAGCACGCCTCACGTCCGTTCAGCGCATCGCGCGACGGCTTCATCATGGGCGAGGGAGCGGGAGTGCTCATCCTTGAGGAACTTGAACACGCCCTGAAACGCGGCGCACACATATACGCCGAAGTTGCTGGCGCGGGTATGTCGGCCGACGCTCACCACATCACAGCCTCACACCCCGAAGGACTCGGCGCAAAACTCGTGATGACACGCGCACTGCAAGACGCGGAAATGAAGCCGGAAGACATAGATTACATCAATGTTCACGGAACTTCCACGCCAGTAGGCGACCGCTCCGAGGCACTTGCCATTAAGGATGTGTTCGGCGACCACGCCTACAAGCTCAACATAAGCTCCACAAAGTCCATGACAGGACACCTTCTCGGTGCAGCGGGAGCCGTTGAGGCATTGTTCTCTGTGAAGGCGGTTGAGGAGGACATCGTTCCCCCGACAATCAACCACGAGGAAGGCGATGACGACCCCGAAATTGACTACAACCTGAACTTCACGTTCAACAAGGCACAGAAGCGCACCGTGCGTGCAGCCCTGAGCAACACATTCGGGTTTGGCGGACACAACGCCTGCATCATCGTCAAGAAATTCGCGAAATAAAAAACTTTGGGCTTGACAAGCATTTTCATAAAGTTGACACAAAAAACTGAATGATTAATTTCATAGACAAACTAAAGCTCCCTTTCCGCAAGGACAAGGAGCTTTTTTCATCCCTATACTCCATTCTGGGCTTCTATCCCCACAATATCGACATCTACAAACAGGCCCTGTCGCACAGTTCCAACGCCATGCAGACCGAAGGCGGGCAACGGCTCAACAACGAACGCCTTGAATTTCTCGGCGACGCGATAATCGAGGCCGTTACAAGCGACATAGTTTACCGCCACTTCAACAAAAAGCGCGAGGGCTTCCTCACCACCACCCGCAGCAAGCTCGTGCAGAGGGACACCCTCAACAAAATGGCGCAGGAAGTGGGCATAGACAAACTAATCCGCACCAGCGGACACAAAAGCGGGCACAACAGCTATATAGGCGGCAACGCCTTCGAGGCGATAGTTGGCGCAATATACCTTGACAGGGGCTACAAATACTGCATGTGGTTCCTGAAAAGCCGCATAATAGCCGCCCACCTCAACCTGAACGAGGTGGCAAAAAAAGAGGTGAACTTCAAGAGCAAACTGCTTGAATGGTCGCAGCGCAACCGCCTGCGGATAGAATTTACGTCAAACGACCCGGCAAAAGACGCCGCCACAAGCGAAAAGCCAGCTTTCTTCGCCACCGTGGTGATTGAGGGCGTGGAATGCGGCAAAGGCAGCGGTTTCTCTAAAAAGGAAAGCCACCAGAACGCTGCACGCGAAACGCTTGTAATCCTCAACAACAGCAAGCAGAAAATAGCGGAGATACTGAAGGCGAAAGAACAGCGCACGGCAATGGAGGCGGAACTCGTGTGCGTGCCGCCACGTGTGGGCGACAGCAACGGCAAACAGCGCACACGCCCCAAACGCAGGAACTCCGCACCGCAGCGGGCGCAGGGCGAAGCGCAGGAAAAAACGGCTTGCAACGCCGACACGCCAAAAGTGGACGCACTCAGCCAAAGCGCAAAGACGTGTGCAAAAAGTGCCAGCCTGACCGAAAGCGCAGAAAACGCCGAAAACGGAAAAGGCAACCGCAAGCGCAATTACAACAAACGCCGCAAACCGCGCACAAAGCCGGACGGCGCACAAAACCAAGACAACAGTCGCGATGCAATAGTAGCCGAAGCCGAAAACAAGGCATTCAGCGAATAGCGCAAGCACCAACCACAGGGGCAGACAAGTTAAAACGCGCCCCATGTTACACCACAAAATACCGCCGCACGGATAAGCACCATTCATCCATGCGGCGGAATTTTTGTGTGTATGAGTTGTGGTTTAAGCGGTGGCGTTTATGGCGTATGCAACAACCTTTACAAACATACACCATTCAATTATTCAAGGATTTGCGCCGCCGTAGGGGCGTATTGCATACGCCCTGAATTGCGCCGATTACGCGATGTTGCAGCAGCGGTTTGCGGATTTTACGGCGTATTCCCAAATGCGTTTCATGCGGTGGCATACAGGGCGTATGCAATACGCCCCTACAATTATCGAAATACCAAAATCGACACCTTTTATCAAACACCCCGAAAAATACATTTGACGTAGGAAAAACTACATAGGACATAGGAAAAATTATGTCTGATATAATTTAAACTACCTCAGACCTTTTTTTGCTGCCTTGCAATGTACTGAAAACCAAATCCTTATTCGTATTTGCTAAAAACAAGAACAAGTATCTGTGTATCAATCTGTTACGGTTTAACGCACGAAAAAGCCACGGCTGTCTCCGAAATCGGGGATTTGCCGTGGCTTTGGTGTATTATTAATACCGTATTTGCCGGTCGGGATTACCAGATGTGTGCGCGCTTGTCGGCAGGCACGAAGAGTTTGTCGCCCTCCTTTATGCCGAACGCCGAATACCACGCATCAATCATCGGCAGCGCGGCGTTCACGCGCAGACTGTTGGGCGAATGCACGTCGCTGTTCACTATGTAAGCAACGAACTGCGGGGCAATGTTGCTTGCCCACATCCTGCCGTAGGCAAGGAAGAAACGCTGTTCGGGAGTGAAACCCTCCTTAACGCCGAGCGGGTTGTTGAGCATGGAGTTCTTCAATGCCTGGAAGGCAATGTTTATGCCGCCGTTGTCGCCAATGTTCTCGCCGAGGGTTTTCTTTCCGTTTACTTTCAGCCCCGGCTGCATTTCCTTGCTTCCGAACCAGTCCTCAAGCACCTTTCCGCGTGCGTCGAAGTTTTTCTTGTCCTCGTCAGTCCACCAGTTTTTCAAGTTTCCGTCCTTGTCGTACGCGCAGCCCTGGTCGTCGAAGCCGTGGCTCATTTCGTGTCCTATCACGCAGCCTATCGCGCCGTAGTTTGCCGCATCATCGGCCTCGGGGTCGAAGAACGGCGGCTGCAATATTGCCGCAGGGAAGTTTATGCTGTTGAACGCGGGGTTATAGAAAGCGTTCACCGTCTGCGGCGTGCAGCCAAGCTGGTGGCGGTCAACGGGCCTGTGCCAGTAATACTCAATCTCGCCCTTGCGCGAAGCCACTGTTATTTGGTCAAGGTTCTCGCGCAAAGATTTGCTCTCATCCACCTGCACATATTTCTCCAATCCCTCCCATTTGTCGGGGTATCCCACGTTTATCACCATGCCGTTCAGCTTGTCGAGGGCGTTTTTCTTTGTGGCTTCAGTCATCCACGTATTGTCCTTTATGCGCTCGGCAAAGGCAGTCTGAAGGTTCTTTATCATGAGGAACGCCCTCTGCTTGTTGCTTTCGGGGAAGAATTTCTCCACATACAGCTTGCCTATCGTCTCGCCCAGCATCCTGTCGAGAAATCCCACGGCGCGTTTCCAGCGCGGCTGCTGCTCCTTCAGACCGTATGCGGCCTTGAAGTACTCAAACCTGCGGTTGCCGAAAGCGTCGGAGAGGGTGTTTGCCGCAGACGACACCACCGACACCTCCATATTGGCCTTGATTGTCTCGAGGTCGGCGTTTGCAAGAATGTTCTCCACCTCGTGCAGCGGTTCGGGCTGCTTGACGTTCACGGTGTCGATGTCGGATGGCCAGCCATACACATCGCAGAACGTTTTCCAGTCAATGCCCTTGAAATCCTGCAACAGCTGCTGCCAGCTCATGAGGTGCGTGTTTTCCTTTGGGTTGCGCCTTTTGACCTGGTCGTAGCTCTTTTTTGCTATTTGTGTTTCGAGGGCGAAAACAGCCAGCATCTTCTTTTCAGCAACGGCCTCTTTGTTGCCCACCATTTTAAGATAATCCTTCATGAGGCTCTTGTAAGCCTCCACAACTGCCTTCTGCTGCTCGTTTGGGTTTGTGTAGTATTCCGGATCAAGCCCTATGCCGCCCTGATAGGCTGTGAACATATACTCCCCGGCTTTGTTGGGGTTTATGCCCAAACCGAAACCGAACAGCTCCGTACCGTAGCCCTTCGCCCCAAGCTCGAACATGAGCCTGATGCACTCCTTGCGGTCCTTCACCTTGCGTATTCTTGCGAGGGTCTTTTTGATTGGCGCGTAGCCCATTTTGTTGCGCCTCACGCTGTCCATGTACATACGGTAGAGCGCACCGAGCTTCTGCCCGTCAGTGCCTTGCGGCATTTTCTTGGCGGCATATTCCGCCACAAGCCCCTTTATGCGGTCGGTGTTCTGTTCTTCAAGATCAACAAACGCACCGTTCATGGAGTGCACGGCATCGAGCGGGTGGCTTTTCAGCCAATTTCCCGCCGAATACTCATAAAAATCGTCTCCGGGCTTTACGTTCAAGTCCATGTTTGCCTTGTCAATGCCGCTTTTCAGTTCCTGCGCCTGGATTGGGGCAGCAATTCCGAACAGTGCCATGGCAATCATTACCAATTTGCTTTTCATTTTTGTTTATATCGTTATGAAATCCTTATTTATTCCAACATTTTGATTTCGGGGTGCAAAGTAAAAAAAAAACTCACTTTCCGCCATTTTCGGGCGTGAATTTTCCGCTGAATTCCAAAATTCTGCGACAAAACGTCAAGCACGCCGCTCAAAAGCCGCGATGCATGGAAATTCCGTCTCCCGATGCCCATACATACAAACGCAAGGCACACGCAAAAAGCTACATCCTTTGCCAAAAAGTTTACGATACGACTCGGGCGGTGGTGTACAGGGCGTATGCAATACGCCCCTACAAATGGCGCAAAACAAAAGCCGCTAAAATTACATTTGATGTAGGAAAAACTACGAAACTGTTTTGAAATGATTAGAAAAATCTTTTAAGGATTATCTGTGTGAAAACG
>CAVCON010000031.1:0-17648 GCA_963603805.1 Oscillospiraceae bacterium | reverse complement strand
GATTGCATACGGTATATATGTAGGGGCGTATTGCATACGCCCTGTACGCCACCGCCAAAACCGCACCACAAACCACCGCCACAACATTGCAAACTCGTGCAATTTTGGGCGTATGCCATACGCCCCTACGGAGGTGCAATTCTTTGATTAATCGTTGCTTGCGCATTTACGGCGTGTATGGCATACGCATTGTACACCACCGCATGAAGCGCACCGCAAACCGCTACCGCAACATTGCAAACCACCGCTGCGACACCGCAAATCCGCGCAATTCAGGGCGTATGCAATACGCCCCTACAAGCGGTGCAATTCTTTGATTAATCGTTGCTTGCATATCTGTGGCGTGTGTGGCATACGCATTGTGCGACACCACATAAAGCGTATTAGCCATGCGTGCATATCATCGTCGTTGCATTGCAACATCCGCGCAATTCGGGCGTATGCCATACGCCCCTACAACAATACTATTTGTTGATTATACGATATTTGTGCGAAGAACTCCTCCGCGCAAGCCACACAACACGGCGAATGAAACGGATGCCTCAGCGGGCTTCCATTCTTCTTTGCAGACAAGCTGTGATTTCCTGCGCTGCGCGTGCCGAAGCCCCAACGCCACCCAACACGCCGGCAAGCTCCTCGTAGCCCCGAAGCATCTCGGCGCGGCTGGCATCGTCAAGGGTTATCCTCTCCAATTCCGCACGCACATTGCCGGCAGTCATGCCGTCGGCGACAAGTTCCCTGACTATTTCGCGCCCGGCGATTAGGTTCACAAGCGATATGTATTTCACCTTGAGCAGTTTTTTCCTCAAAAACGAAACTATCCTGCCCATAGGAATGTAGTAGCACACCACTTGCGGAACTTTGAACAAGGCAGTCTCGAGCGTGGCAGTGCCGGATGTTACAAGGGCTGACGAGGCAAAGCCGAGCAAGGCGTAGGTTTTGCACGACACTATTCTCACCTCGCCATTTTCGAGCATCGAAGCCGGGATGTTACGCATATATATATTGTCGTCTATATTCGGCGCACCCGCCACCACAAGCTGATAGCCCTTTTTGGCGAGCGGACGTGCGGCAAGAAGCATACGCCGCAGGTTATAGTTTATCTCCTGCTTGCGGCTTCCGGCAAGTATGGCGACAATCTTCTTTGCCGGGTTCAAGCCGTTCTGCGCGGCAAATTCCTCCAGCAAATCGGCATAATGCATACGGCTGTAATCATCCACCTCGTCAACTGTGGGGTTGCCCACATAGTGAACGTCAACGCCGCGCTGTTTGAAGAACTCTGTCTCGAAAGGCAGTATTGAGAAAATCTCGTCAACGTATGCCTTCAGCAGCTTTATGCGGCTCTCCTTCCACGCCCACACCTTCGGGGCGATATAATAAAACACGGGGATTGCGGTTTTCGTCTTGACGTATTTGGCAATGGCGAGGTTGAAACCCGGATAGTCCACAAGAATAACCACATCAGGGTTGATTTCCAATATTTCCCTCTTGCACCTTGCCATGGCGCGGAGAATTGTGCCGGCGTGCATCACCACGTTCACCACCCCCATATAGGCAATGTCGCGATAGTAGCGCAGCATCTTCGCCCCGGCAGCCTCCATAAGCTCGCCGCCATAGGCGTAGAAGCAAGCGTCGCTGTCGTGTTCGCGCAACGCCCTTATAAGGTTGGCGGCGTGGAGGTCGCCGCTCGCCTCGCCGGCTATTACAAAATATTTCATCGTTCTATCCCCCAACTTTTTACATCGTTGAACAATTCGTGTGAAGTTACGTCAAGGGTCGTCGGCGTAACCGCCACATATCCCTCGGCAAGCGCGTGGCTGTCGGTGTCTTTCGCCCCAGGGTCGGTGTCGGTGTAATTGCCTGTGAGGAAATAGAACGTGCCACGCCCGGGGATTTCGCACTTCTCAAACTCGTTAATCCAGCGGCAATGCCCCATGCGGCAAATCCTCACGCCCTTGAACTCCTGTAGCGCGGGGAAATTCACATTTAGGCAGGTGAGCGGCGGCATCGTGTTGGCGAGGGCGGCTTTTACCACATCCTCAACGTATGGGCGCAAAGGCGCGAGATTGGCTTGGGGGTTGTGGTCGCACGACGAGAAAGCCACGCTCTTCAGTCCGTGCAAAGCCCCCTCGATAGCCGCGCCGAGCGTGCCGGAATAGTGCACATTTATCGAGGCGTTGTCGCCGTGGTTTATTCCGCTCACCACAAGGTCCGGCTCACGCGGCACAAGGGCGTGGAGGGCGAGCTTGACGCAATCCACCGGCGTTCCCGAGCACGCATAAACCTCAAGCCCCTCCTCACGGCGCACAAGGGTGGAGGTGATTGGCACTGTGGCTGTTATTGAACCTGCCGCCCCCGAGCGCGGTCCGTCGGGAGCCACAACCACTATATCAGCCAGCGGACGAAGCCACTCTATGAGAAGATTGATGCCCGGAGCAAGATAGCCGTCATCGTTTGACAAAAGTATGAGTTTGGAATGCTGTTTCATTTCGCCTTTTTTCTTTCTCTGCAAATGTACGTAAAATTCCCCTAACGGCACGGCGCGAGCAAACGCTTTGAGCCGAAAGGCGCGAAGTTGTTTTTCGCAAGCCCACGTTAGTTAGAAATTATGCCCCCGAAAAGCAAAAGCCAACCTACATCGGACATGGAAAAAACTACGTCAGACATAGGAAAAATTATATCAGACATAATTTAAATTACATCAGACCTTTTTTCGCCGCTTTCAAGCCCTTGAAAAACAAAGCGTTATATTAACCATTTTAGATACAGGCATTTTGTTGAAAATCAGCCTTTTATGCATTTTCTACGGCATACGCAACTTTGCAGGAAACTTGAATGCGCCATAACGCGCAAACATGGGCGGAACTTGCACAGAGGGCTTTCCGCATCTTCAACACAAAGCCAGCAGGATATGCAATTAAAGGGGCAGGACAACCTTACCTTTTATGATTTCTTATCCCAAACTGAGGAATATTTAGCACTGCAAAGGGTTGGGAAGTGGGGGATTTTTTTTATTTTTGCATAATCTCAGCCTAATGGGCAGAACAGATTTATATGGGAAAAATTATAGCTTTAGCAAATCAGAAAGGCGGTGTGGGAAAAACAACCACGGCGATGAACCTCGCCGCTTCGCTCGCCACTTTGGAAAAGTCGGTTCTTTTGGTTGACGCAGACCCCCAGGCAAACGCCTCGTCGGGACTCGGTGTGGACGTGAGAAAAGTGGACTGCTCAATTTACGAGTGCATTGTGGGAGGACACGATGTGCGCGAGGCGATATACACCACCGACATTGACGGGCTTGACATACTGCCGTCCCACATCGACCTCGTGGGGGCGGAAGTGGAGATGCTCAACTTTGACGAGCGCGAAAAACTGATAAAAAAGACGCTCGACCCGCTGCGCCCCGAATACGACTACATACTTATCGACTGTAGCCCCTCGCTCGGTCTTATAACGGTGAACTCGCTCGTGGCGGCAGACAGCGTAATTATACCCGTGCAATGCGAATACTTTGCGCTTGAAGGCATAAGCAAGCTGCTCAACACCATAAAAATCATAAAGAAAAAGCTGAACCCGGGGCTGGAAATCGAGGGGTTTCTGCTCACAATGTACGACTCGCGCCTCAGGCTGGCAAATCAGATAAACGATGAGGTGCGCCGCCACTTCCAGGAACTGGTGTTCAAGACGGTAATCCAGCGAAATGTGAAACTTAGCGAAGCCCCGAGCCACGGCGTGCCGGCAATTCTTTACGACGCGACATCAATAGGGGCGAAAAGCTACCTTGAACTGGCACGCGACGTGATTGAGAAAGACAGGAAATAACAACTCCTGCCCGAATTTACAAACGGAACATTTATGGCAGTAAAAAAGAAATACCAGGTTTTGGGGCGCGGACTCGACGCGCTGATAGCCACCGGGGAGGTGAAGACTTCGGGAAGCTCGTCGATAGGCGAAATTCCAGTAAGCCAGATTGTACCCAACCCCAACCAGCCAAGGCGCGATTTCAGCGACCGTGCGCTTGACGAACTCGCCGACTCGATAAAGGAGCTGGGGATTGTGCAGCCCGTAACGCTGAGAAACATGGGCGACGGCACATACCAGATAATAGCCGGCGAACGCCGCTGGAGAGCCGCGCAGAGGGCGGGGCTTGAAACCGTGCCGGCATACATCCGCACCGCCGACGACGAAAAGACGATGCAAATGGCGTTGGTGGAGAACATACAGCGCGAAGACCTCAACCCTATAGAAATAGCACTGGCATACCAAGGGCTTATCGAACAATACGGACTGAAGCAGGAAGAACTGTCGGCGAAAGTCGGGAAAAAGCGCGCCACCGTAACAAACTACCTGCGTCTGCTCAAACTGCCGGCACAGGTGCAAATGGCTTTGAAGAACAAGGACATTGACCAAGGACACGCCCGCGCACTGCTGGGACTGCCAAGCGCGGCAACGCAGCTTAGGGTGTTTGAGGAGATAAAGAGCCAAGGGCTTTCGGTGAGGAAGGTGGAGGAGATAGTGAACCGCCTTAACAGCGGCGAAGACGTGAACAACGCCGGCAAAAGAATACGCGCCCGCCGCGACAAGGACAACTCCGACGAATACAACGCCCTGCAAAAGCACCTGTCCGACTATTTCGGCACCAAGGTGAAAATGACCTGCTCGCCCGAGGGGAAAGGCAAAATAACCATACCGTTCCGCAACCAGGAGGAAATGGAACGCATAATAGCCATGCTCGACAAAGGCAAGTGAGAACCGTTGCCCATAGCCAAATGCGTTTTGTTCTGCACCTGTTACGTGCAATCCTGCCGGCAATGGCAATACTGCTGCCGGCATCAAGTGTGTGCGCCACGCCAAACAGCCGACCCTTTGCAATTTGCACCGACAGCATACTGCCGCAAATAGCGGCTGACACAACGGCAACTGCGGCTGACAGCAGCAGGACGGCAACACTTGCGATGGGAGACTCCGCAAAAATGGCGGGAAAGGTGGATTCGGTTATGAAAGTGGCGGTAAAGCAAAAGTTGCCCAAGCCAAAATTCGTGCCAGACCCCAAACGTGCGCTTTGGCTCGCGCTCGTCGTCCCGGGGGCAGGACAGATATACAACCGGAAATACTGGAAACTGCCCATATTCTACGGTGGCTTTCTGGGGTGTACTTACGCGCTGATGTGGAACCAGCAAATGTACAAGGACTACGCCCAGGCGTACATCGACATCATGGACGACGACCCCAACACAAAAAGCTACATGAATATGCTGCCGCCAAACTACGACATAACGGGAATGGAGGACAGGTTCAAAACCATATTCAAGAACAAAAAAGACCGCTACCGCCGCTGGAGGGACTATGCCGCATTTTCATTTGTGGGCGTTTATCTTCTCTCGGTCATTGACGCATACGTTGACGCGCAGCTCTCGGCGTTTGACATTTCAAAAGACTTGAGCCTTAACGTCAAGCCCACGGTGATACCCGTGCAAAGCTCAAAAAGCTCCGCCGCCGTGGGAATAGGGTGCGGACTAAACTTCTAAACAAAGATTATGAACAGAATATATATAATAGCACTGATGTTGCTTGCCGCAATCACGGCAAAGGCACAAAACGACATCACCATACGCGATGACAAAACCGGAAAAGACGAGGAAATCGGCATTCCCGAAGCAATGACGCTCGACATAGACACCCTTTTGAGCCAATGGAACGCCTCGCAATATCTTGAGGCAGACACAAACTGCAATATGCAGGACGTGAACCCGGTTTTCCCCGACAGCATATACATTGACCGCCTGTCGAGAATTCCCGCCATAATGGAAATGCCCTACAACAACATTGTGAGGAAATTCATAGACCAATACACGGGCAGGCTGCGACATTCGGTCTCCTATATGCTCGGGGCGACAAACTTCTACATACCCATTTTCGAGGAGGCCCTCGCCCTTTACGGCCTCCCATTGGAACTGAAATTCCTTCCTGTAATAGAGAGCGCACTCGACCCTACGGCGGTAAGCCGCAAAGGGGCTACGGGGCTTTGGCAATTCATGCTGGCAACCGCGAAACGCTATGATTTGAAAATAAACAGCCTTGTTGACGAACGGCGCGACCCGATAAAATCCTCGTTCGCCGCAGCACAATATTTGAGCGACCTATATAAGGTTTACGGCGACTGGAATCTCGTGATTGCCGCGTACAACTGCGGGCCGACTTCCCTGAACAAGGCGATACACCGCGCAGGAGGCAGCAAGGACTACTGGACAATATACCCTTACCTCCCCAAGGAGACACGCGGATACGTACCCGCATTCATCGCCGCCAATTATGTGATGAACTACTACTGCGAGCACAACATCTGCCCTATGCGTGCAAAGTTGCTTGAAAGCAACGACACCGTTGCCGTGAGCAAGGAACTGCATCTGGAACAGGTTGCCGCCGTGTGCGGAGTGGAAATGGACAAGCTCAAAGCTTTCAACCCGCAATACAAAACGTCGATCGTGCCTGGAAACTCCTACGAATGCGTGTTGCGTCTGCCCTCCGAAGCCGCGCTAAGGTTCATAGACCTCGGCGACTCTGTTTACAGCTACCGAAGCGGCGAACTGCTCACGAAACGCAGAACCGTGGAAGTTGACGAACAGGAGCTGGCAAAGCAAACTTCAACAAGAAAATATTCGTCATCCACCCGCCGCAAAAGCAGAAGCCGTGGCAAAAGCGTTACAATAAAGAGCGGACAAACGCTGTCTGAGATAGCCGAGAAATACGGCACAACCGTAAGCAAGCTGCGCAGACTAAACGGCATAAAAGGCTCGAACATCAGAGCCGGAAAGAAAATAAAAGTGAAGTAACCGCACCATGAATGTAAACCCGGCAGTCTCCGATCCTGTAAGGGACGAGCAGATGATAAACGACGCTTTCCGTCATCTGCTCGACACCTATCTCGCCTCGAACCACCGCAAGAAAACCGAGGTGATTACAAAGGCTTTCAATTTTGCCAAGAAAGCCCACAGTGGAGTGCGCCGGCTTTCGGGAGAGCCTTATATAATGCACCCCATAGCCGTGGCGCAAATCGTCTGCGAAGAGATTGGGCTGGGTTCAACATCAATTTGCGCCGCGCTGCTTCACGACGTGGAGGAGGACACCGACTACACAAACGAGGACATAGCAAACCTGTTCGGTCCTAAGGTCGCCAACATTGTCGAGGGGCTTACAAAAATCTCCGGCGGAATATTCGGGGAAAGGGCCTCGCTTCAGGCGGAGACTTTCAAGAAGCTTCTGCTGACAATGAGCGACGACATCCGTGTGATACTCATCAAGATTGCCGACAGGCTTCACAATATGCGCACGCTTAGCTCCATGCTTCCGCGAAAGCAATACAAGGTGGCAGGGGAGACATTATATATATATGCCCCGCTTGCCGACCGTCTCGGGCTGAACAAAATAAAAATGGAGCTTGAAGACCTGAGTTTCCATTACGAACACCCACAGGAGTATGAGGACATAAAGTCGAAACTCGCCAAGACACAAGCCGAGCGCGAGGAGATATTCAACGAATTCACCGCCCCCATACGCAAGGAACTCGACAAGAGCGGTCTGAAATACCACATACTCGCACGCATCAAGACGCCGTACTCCATTTGGCAGAAGATGCAGAACAAGCACATCACCTTCGAGGAAATATACGACATACTCGCCATAAGGATAATATTCGATCCGAGCGCGCCCGAAAAGGAAGTGAGCGAATGCTTCAACATATACGTAGCCCTTTGCAGCATCTACAAGCCCCAGCCCGACCGTCTTCGCGACTGGATTTCCCACCCCAAGGCCAACGGCTACCAAGCCCTCCACGTAACACTCATGAGCAACCGTGGCGAATGGATAGAGGTGCAGATACGCTCCAAGCGCATGGACGACATAGACGAACAGGGCGTTGCCGCACACTGGAAGTACAAGTCTCCGGGCGAGGACTACAACGACGACGAACTTTCAAAGTGGCTTCACACCATAAAGGAAATCCTTGACGACCCGCAGCCCGACACGCTCGACTTTCTCGACACGATAAAGCTCAACCTGTTTGCCAACGAAATTTTGATATTCACCCCCAAGGGCGAGATAAAGACAATGCCGGCGGGGGCAACCGCGCTCGACTTCGCGTTCTCCATACACTCGTTCCTCGGCAGCCACTGCATAGGCGCGAAAGTCAACCACAAGCTCGTGCCGCTGAGCCACAAGCTGCAAAGCGGAGATCAGGTGGAAATACTCACGTCGCGCTCACAGCACGTACAGCCCGAATGGATACAATACGCCAACACCGCCAAGGCCAAAGGCAAGATACGCGCACTGCTGCGCCGCGACGAGCGTGAGAAAAGGGGCGTGGGCGAGGAAATGCTGCGCAAGTTCCTTCAGGAAAAGGACATGGAAATAAACAGCGCGGTAATCGACAAGCTGTGCCGCTTCCACGAAATCCCCACACGCGACGGACTGTATCTCGCGCTCGGCGAAAAGAGCATCGTGCTAAGCGATGCCGATGCCGACTTCATACAAGGACGGCAGCGCAAGGCATCATCGTGGAGAAAGTTCATACCTTTCATAAGCAGCAAGCCCAAAACTGCCGAAAACAGCGACATAAAAAAGGTTTTCATCGAGGGCATAGACCGCAAAAAGACGTTCATCCTTAACGAGGACTCAATCAAGCACTGCAAGATAGCGGAATGCTGCCACCCGATACCCGGCGATGACTCATTGGGGTACATAGATCCGTCGAACGAATTTGTAATCCACCGCCGCGACTGCCCTGTGGCGGAGAAGCTGAAAAGCAACTACGGCAACCGCGTTGTGGCTGTTGACTGGCAAATGCACCACATAAACCTCTACCCCGCCACCATTTACGTAAAGGGAATAGACGTGCAGGGAATACTCATGGCAATCAGCGAGGTAATCTACAAGCAGCTCAACCTCGATATAAAGAAGCTCACCGTAACAACCGACGCGGGAATATTCGAGAGCGAGATAACCATAAACCTCCACGACACCGCTGATGTGAAGCAGATATGCAGTTCGCTGCTCGGCATAAAGGGCATCGTGAAAGCCGTGAGAATAAGCTGAACTTGCACGCCACGATAACGGGAGCTGCTGTTTTTGTTTAACCAATTGGCATACAATAAATTACATCACACCTCTTGTTATCTTATAACCATCTGGTTATCTGTGTGTTGCACATACGGAAAATTAGGTCTGATGTAATTTGAATTATGTCTGATATAATTTTTTCTACATAGGACGTAGTTTTTCCTACATCTGATGTAGTTTTCGGGGTGTTTGGAAAAGGGTTATTGATTTTGGTTTTGCGCGAATTGTAGGGGCGTATTGCATACGCCCTGTACGCCACCGCCCGAACCGCACCTGCAAATACAAAAACGCGAACCATGCAAAAGCGCACCTGTTTAAGGCATACACACTTCCTGTCATATCATCGGAAGTGCCAAACACCATCCCTGTTTTTCACAAGTCCGATTTATTTTCAACATAATTCGCGAATTTTCTTCACGAAACTTTTGTTTTCTGAAAACTTATTCTTACATTTGGCGCAGAAACAATTAAAACAAGGTAACATTTCGTTGCAAAGAAATACCAAACGCTGATAATATTAACCCAAATAAAAACATTTGCCATGAAAAAGAAATTTATCATGTTTGCAACAGGCATTTTCGCCATTGCCACAATCACCACTATCGTAAGCTGCAACAAAGACAGCGATTACGACAGTTTCTGCGGTCTTGACATCAACGACAACACACCGCTCACAAGAAGCATTGCAAACGAAACCGGGTCGGGGATTGAGGACTCGTCCAAAGTCATACCCATAAATAAAGACGAGTGCATGCTATACGCCATAGTAAGAATGGCCGAAAGAAACAATATTCCTATTAAAGTCAAGGAAAATAAGGACGGTCAATTGGTGGAAAGTGAAAAAAAGATAGGACCAAACTATTACGCTTCGTCAGCCTATGAATACATCAAGTCTATCGCCACCCAAAACACATGGCCTGTTTGCGACGTAAACGGCAATCCTATAGCTGGCGAAAATCCACAGAGCTACTCTGGTGGCGCAATGCCTCTGTCTATTGGGGCAGCCGTGGCCCAACAAGCAGGAATCCTTTCAGGCACTATAATGCACTTCGATTCCTATGACGAGGTAATATCATTCATCAACACACCCCAATGGAAATACGAACACCCGGACGGCTCATATCTTATCAGCAACGACAGCGAGAAGCATGTTGGCATATGCGATGGGGTAAGCAGCGGAGGTAACCTGAAATACATCGATGCTAATGCCGGAGATCATAAGTACACGAAAAAGAAAAACGGTAACGATGAGTGGACTGTAATATTCTGATACAACTTTAACATTCTGCATTATGGAAAAAAGAACAGCACACCGACTGGCGGCACTTGCGGCATCATGGCTGTTTGTGGCTGCCGTGGCGTTCGGGTATGACACTTTCACGGAAGGCGGCTTTGTTTACGAAACCACGAGGGACAGCGACCGCGTGGACATCACAGGCTGGGAGCCGATATTGGAGACAATGTGCGGGGACACGCTCCACATCCCCGCATCGGTAATCCACAACGGAAAAGAGTACAAGGTGAACAGCATATACATCAAGGCGTTGCAAGGGCTAACGACTGTGCACTCGGTTGTCATCGGCGAGGGCATCGAGAGCATCTGGCGGGAAGCCTTCGCCTGGAGCGTAAACTTAGAATCCGTTTACATCCCGGCATCGGTAACGGGAGTGGCAGGCGGAGCATTTGCCGGGTGCTGCAATCTAAAAAGCATAAAGGTTGACCCGCGCAACGAGGTTCTTGACTCGCGCGACAACTGCAATGCCGTGATAGACACGGAGGAAAACGTGCTGGAAGCGGCATGTCCTGCCACTAAAATACCGCCAACAGTCAAAACCATAGGGGAATATGCTTTCGTGAGCTGCAACACCATTGAGGAACTCGTTATTCCCGAAGGGGTAACTTCGATAGAGGACGAAGCTTTCGGCGGATGCAGCAGTCTGCGTAAAATCACCCTGCCGCAATCGCTTGAAAAGATTGGCGACTATGCGTTCGGCCGTTGCAGATCTCTGACATCCGTGTTCATACCCCGAAATGTAAAAAAAATAGACGAGGTGAACATCTTTTACAAGTGCGACAATCTTACCTCGATTGAGGTTGACGCCAGCAACGCCGTATATGATTCCCGCTCCGGGTGCAACGGCATCGTCAGAAAGGCAGACTCGGCATTGGTGGCAGCGTGCCGCACAACCACTATAGGCAATGACATCAGCAAGCTTGAAAGCGACTGCTTCGCCGGAACTGACATCCATTCCGTGAGAATACCCAAGTCGGTCAGAACAATGAGCGAAATACCTTTCAGCGTATGCTACGAGATTGACAGCATAACCGTTGAGGAGGGAAACCCCACATACATATCTCCCAAAGGCTCAAACGCAATACTCACAAAAGACGGCAAAACACTGTTGTTCGGATGCCGCACGACCGTAATTCCCGATGGGGTGAAAACAATCGGCAACTATGCATTCGCCGGCAGTTACACCAAGGAGATGCTGCGGTTGCCGGACGGGATTGAGGAAATAGGCGACGGAGCATTCCAGAATTGCCAGAAACTGATTGAGGCAATAATCCCGGCTTCGGTGAAACATTTGGGCCTCAACGCCTTTACCGATTGCAGGAATCTGAAGGCGGTTAAATTGTCGCCCGCAATGGACAGAATACACAGAGACACATTTTCCGGCTGCACCAGCCTTTCGTTTGTTGACATACCGGAGGGAATAACATTTGTGGAGAAAGACGCGTTCAGGGACTGCCGAAATCTCAAGAAGCTGCATCTGCCGGCTTTGGCAGTAAGGGACAAATAAAGGCGCATCCCTTTTGTATTGCCGCCAAACGGATGAAGCGTCTGCACCTTCCCACCTTGGGAATATTAGGGGGCTGCGTTTTCTGCATCTCACAAAAACACCTTGATCTCGCGATTGTCATCCAGCGTTGCGGGACAGGTGTTTTTGTCATCTCTGCCGCCACAATATTCCTCTGCAACCTGTGCAGGGGGCGGCAAACGGCAATTCCCAAAGACAGAATACTGAAAACCGCGTGCCTTGTCGGCTTTCTTGAAATATTGTACGCCGTAGTGCAGCTGTTTGGCATCGTGCCCGACAACTACCGCTACTCCTATTTCTCCGGCAGTCTGAACAATCCGGCCGTATTCGGCATGCTGCTTTCTTTTTGCCTTCCCATAAGCGTTTACTACGCCGTGAAAACCCCAGCCAAAGAGAAAATATTGTGGGAGACCGCAAGTTTGGTTTTCGCAGTGTTTGTTGTTTTGTCCAATTCACGCACGGCACTTCTTGCCTCGTCTTTCGGCGCATTCACGGTATTGGCTACGGAAAACAAAAAGGTTGCCACCCATATCGCCAAAAGCAAACACATACGGATTATCATGCCGGTTTGCCTTGCCGTTGCACTGACTGCTGTCTATTTCTACAAGCAAGACTCTGCGGACGGCAGACTGCTGATATGGGCTGTATGTATGGAAATGATAAAAGAAAAGCCTCTGACCGGCTGGGGATGCAACGGCCATGCCGCACAATACATGAATTTTCAGGCGGACTACCTTGCACAACATCCCGACTCGCCGTTTGCCATTCTTGCCGGTGAGTCCCAAAGCCCGTTCAACGAATTTCTGCACGCCGCCCTTGTCGGCGGCATTCCTTGTGCCATTATGTTTGCAGGCATCCTTGGCTTGCTCATTTGGCGTTTCCACAAAAAGCGTGCGGAACACCGCAGCGTCCTGCTCGCGTTTGTTTATGTGTTTGTAATCTGGTGTCTTTTCTCCTATCCCTTGAATGTTCCATTCGTTTGGCTTGTCCTGCTTTTCATAGCCCTGTCGCTGGGAAAAACCTCACTTCGTATCCCATTCCCCAAGACTTTGTGCGCAATTGCCATATCGGCAGACATTTTCTGTCTTTACGCGCTGATAAAGACCAGCTGCCACGACATTCGCAGAATCCTCCTGCAAGAACGCGCTGCGGTCTGTTTTGACAGCAAGACTGTAGAGGAATACGAATGTATGTGCAAAGAACATCCCGACGACAGTCTGCTGTTATACAATTATGGGGCAATGCTTCATCTTTACGGCAAGTACGAGAAAAGCCTTGAAGTTTTCAGAGCCTGTTCCAAACGCCTTTCCGATTACAACATGACGCTCCTAATGGGGGACGACTTCCAAAAACTTGGACAGCCCGACTCCGCATTGGCATACTACAAACGTGCCGGAGAAATGATACCAAGCAGATCTTCCATTATACTACCAAATGAAAGTGTTCCAAGAACAGGGCGAACACGTCAGGGCGCGGCAATTCGCACACATCATACTGCACAAGAGAAACAAATTGAAAAAATCCAAGACCGTGCAGGAAATCATCAAAGAGGCAAGAGAGTGCCTGAGCGAGTAACACGCCAGGCAGTTTTTCCCAATGCCCCATTTTGGAAAGTTAAAGCGGTGCTGCCGCAAAGCGCACTCCCTCAACAGCCTGCTGCATAAATCTAATCAGCCTTAAGCCAAAGAGACGCAACATCTTGGTTTACAACAACTTGACCCACATTTGTTTTGCTTATATAAGTTATTGTTTTACAGAATGTTGAAATGGGCGAAAAAAGGTCTGATGTAGTTTGAATTATGTCTGATATAATTCAAACTACATAGGACATAGTTTTTCCTATATCAAATGTAATTTTAGCGATGTTGGTTTTGTGCCATTTGTAGGGGCGTATTGCATACGCCCTGTAAGCCACCGCACAAACCACGTCGCGAACAACCGCCACGACATTGCAAATCCGCGCAATTCAGGGCGTATGCAATACGCCCCTACAAGCGGTGCAATTCCTTGATTAATCAAACATTGCATATTTTCGGTGGCACATAACATACGTCCTGTACACTACCGCACAAACCGCACTGCAAACCGTTGCCGCAAAATTGCAAACAGGCGCAATTCAGGGCGTATGCAATACGCCCCTACGGCGGCGCAACTCCCGAATTAATGCACATTGAATTTTGCATGAACGTATGGACAATGCCCACATCACCGCTTATGGCATTGGGGACGCGCATTATTTGCCGTTTTCGCCCTGCCATGCCGCAATAAAAAAGCAACAATACGCACATTTATCGAAATTTCCATATCTTTGCAGTATGGGAATGCTCTATGTAGTGCCCACCCCCGTGGGCAACCTTGAAGACATCACCGAACGCGCACTGAAAGTGCTGAAAGGCGTTGACTTGGTGCTTGCCGAGGACACCCGCACATCCGGGGTGCTTCTGAAGCACTACGGCATAAGCGCAAAACTCTGCGCCCACCACAAGTTCAACGAACACCAAACCGCCGGGGCTTTCGCCTCGCGCATGGCGGCGGGCGAGAACATGGCCCTTGTAACCGATGCCGGCACACCGGGAATAAGCGACCCTGGCTATATGCTCGTAAGGGCTTGTGCCGACAAGGGGGTTGAGGTGCAGTGCCTTCCCGGGGCTACGGCATTCGTCCCCGCGCTCGTTGACAGCGGGCTGCCGTGCGAAAGGTTCACGTTCGAAGGCTTCCTGCCGCAGAAAAAAGGCAGGGCCACGCGCATAGCCTCGCTTGCAGGGGAGGAAAGGACTATGGTGTTCTACGAATCGCCCTACCGCGTGACAAAAACCCTACAACAGTTCGCCGAAACGTTCGGCGCGGAGCGGCGGGCATCTGCCACACGCGAAATATCAAAGCTGCACGAGGAGACCGTGCGCGGCACGCTCGGAGAACTGGCGCAGCACTTTGCGGAAAACGAGCCGAAAGGCGAATTTGTGATTGTTGTGGAAGGGCTGAACCGTAAAATCAAGAACAACGAAACCAAAAAATAAAATCTCATGAAAAAAATTGTAATTTCCCTGCTCGCTCTGGCAATGCTGACGGCTTGCAACAACAAGAAAGAAGAGAAAAACCTGGCTTCACAAAACACCATTGACTCGCTCACCGACGTTGTAAACCAGAAAAACAACGAGCTGAACGACATAATGAGCACATTCAACGACATTCAGGAGGGTTTCCGCGAAATAAACGAGGCAGAGGGGCGCATGAACATCGCCCGCAACAACGGCGAGACCAACGCCAAGGCCGACATCATGGAGAACATCTCGTTCATAAAGCGCACCATGCAGCTCAACAAGGAACGCATAGCCAAACTGAAGGAACAACTGAAAGAAAGCAGCTTCAACACATCAAAACTGCAGTCCACCATAGAGAACCTGAACAAGGAGCTTGAGGCGAAAACCGCATGCATAGAGGAACTACAGACGGAGCTTGACACAAAAAACACCCACATAGCGCATCAGGACAAGCAGATTTCCGAACTCAACACAAACGTCAACACGCTGACCGCCGACAACGCCGCAAAGGCGCGCACCGTGGAGCAGCAGGACAGGCAGATAAACACCGCGTGGTATGTGTTCGGCACAAAAAAGGAGCTTCACGAGCAGCGCATTCTCGAAGGCTCGAACAAAGTGCTCAAAGGAAACAACTTCAACAAGGACTACTTCACGAAAATAGACATAAGGGTTGACAAGGTTATAAAGCTCTACTCAAAAAGCGCGAAACTGCTCACCAACCACCCGGCAGGATCGTACTCGCTCGACAAGGACGCCAACGGAATGTACACGCTGCGCATCACAAACCCCACGACATTCTGGAGCGTAAGCAAGTACCTCGTTGTGGTGGTGAAATAACAACAAAACTTAGATGACGGACATACTGATAATACTCCTCCTTATCTTTCTCAACGGGTTCTTCTCGCTGGCGGAAGTGGCACTTATTTCCGCACGGAAGAACCGCATTGAGGCAATGGCAAAGGCCGGAAGCCGCTCGGCGGCTTCCGCGCTTAAACTAATGAACGACCCCGACCGCTTTCTCTCAACCGCGCAGGTGGGGATAACGATTGTGGCGATTCTCACGGGTCTTTTCTCCGGCGAAGAGTTTGCCGGACGCTTCGGCACATTCCTTGCCTCGCTCGGAATGAGCGAGGTTTACGCAAAACCCGTGGCGCAAATACTTATTCTCGTTGTGGTAACATACATGTCGTGCGAACTCGGCGAATTGTTCCCCAAGAAAATCGGCATAGACCGCGCCGAAAGCATGGCGAAGCTCACCGCGCCGCTCATGACATTCTTCTCGCGCATTTCAATGCCCGTGGTGTGGCTGCTGTCAAAGAACACCGAGTTCATTGCCCGCTGCTTCAACCTCAACCCCGAAGACCACAGCGTAACCGAAGAGGAGATAAAGTCCATCATCCAGGAAGGCACCGACTCGGGCGAGGTTCAACAAGTGGAGCAGGACATCATGGAACGTGCGCTCGCGCTTGGCGACCAGACCGTGGAGCAGGTGATGACCCACAGAAGCGACATGGTTTTCCTTGAAGCGGACATGACATCCAAGGAAGTGCAGGACATCGTAACCGAAGAGACTTACGCCGCATATCCTGTCTTAGGCGACGACCCAGACGAGGTTATCGGCGTGGTTACTCTCAAGGATCTTGTGTCCCAACTCTGGCAGAAAGGCTTCTCGCTGCGGAAAGTTTTGCACAAGCCACTGTATTTCCCGGAAAACATGACCGTTTACAAGGCTCTTGAGGAACTGAAGCGCAACAAGTTCAACCGCGCCCTCGTTGTTGACGAGTTCGGCATTGTGCAGGGCATAATAGTTTTGCGCGACATCATGGAAGGGCTTGTGGGGCAGATACCCGACGAGGACGAAACGCTTGACATTGTGGAAAATGCCGACCACAATTCATGGTCTGTCAGCGGTCAGTGCCAGTTTTACGATTTCCTTGCGTTTTTCGACGAAGAAGACCTCTACACCACCGACTACAACACCGTGGGCGGGCTTATCCTTGACCTTTTGGAGCGCATTCCATCGGCGGGCGAGACACTCGGGTGGAAAACTTTCGAGTTCCGCATAATGAAGATGGACGGCACGCGAATTGACACACTGCTTGTGCGCCACAACCCGCAGCCCCAAGACGGTGGCAAAGGCAAAGAGGAATAAGGCAAACGCCACAAAAAATCGACATCCAATTAACCAACAACTTGCGCTGCCGTAGGAGCGGTTCTTACGCCTACAAACATCCAACACAAATCCATTCAAGGAATTGCACCGCTTGTAGGGGCGTATTGCATACGCCCTGAATTGCGCCGATTTTGCAATGTGGCAGCGGTGGTTTGCCGAACGGTTCACGCGGTGGCGTACAGGGCGTATGCCATCATCAATAAACATCCAATACGCATTCATCCAAGGAATTGCACCGCCGTAGGGGCGTATGGCATACGCCCTAAATTGTGCCGATTTCGCAATGTTGTGGCGGCGGTTTGCGGTGTGGTTCATGCGGTAGCATACAGGGCGTATGCAATACGCCCCTACATATATACCGTTGCAATCAACAAACAACAAACAACATACATCGTTTATATAATTCCCGCAAAACCAAAACGGTTGTCTTTTTCCCAATTCCCCGAAAAATTACATTTGATGTAGGAAAAACTATGTCCTATGTAGAAAAAATTATATCAG
>CAVCON010000030.1:2726-17975 GCA_963603805.1 Oscillospiraceae bacterium | reverse complement strand
AATTTTTCCTACGTCCTATATAGAAAAAACTACATCGGACATAGTTTTTCTTATTTCAGATGTAATTTTTCGCGCCCTCGCATTGGCAGCACAACGTTTGCATGAGCATTGCCCGGCATAGGAATGAAATCAGTATCTTTGCAGAAAACATAGGATAGAGCAAATGGATACACCTTTGGCAGAGCGTATGCGCCCGAAAACCCTTGACGAATATGTGGGGCAGCAGCACCTTGTGGGCGAGGGCGGCGTAATCCGCCGCATGATAGAGGGCGGGCGGATAAGTTCGTTCATACTTTGGGGGCCGCCGGGCGTGGGCAAGACAACGCTCGCCAAGATTATAGCCAACCGCCTCGAAGTGCCGTTCTACACTTTGAGTGCGGTAACAAGCGGCGTGAAGGATGTGCGCGACGTTATTGAAAAGGCGAAAAAGAAAACGCTTTTCAATTCCGGGGGAAGCCCGATTTTGTTTATAGACGAGATACACAGGTTCTCGAAGTCTCAGCAGGATTCTTTGCTCGGCGCAGTTGAGGACGGCACGGTTACGCTTATAGGCGCAACCACCGAGAATCCGTCGTTCGAAGTCATACGCCCCTTGCTCTCGCGCTGTCAGGTTTACACGCTCAACCCTCTTGAAAAGGAGGACTTGATAAAGCTGATAAATCATGCCATACACGATGACGCGGAATTGAAGGAGCGCAATATAGACGTGCAGGAAATAGCTGCAATTTTGCGCTATAGCGGCGGCGACGCCCGCAAGCTGCTCAACATTTTGGAACTCGTGGTCGATGCCGAGCCGGAGGGAAAGGTTGTGATAACCGACAAAAAGGTGGAGCAGCGTTTGCAGCAGAACCCTTTGGCTTACGACAAGAACGGCGAGATGCACTATGACATCGTTTCGGCTTTTATAAAGAGCATACGCGGAAGCGACCCCGATGCTGCCCTTTACTGGCTTGCGCGTATGGTCGAGGGGGGCGAGGACCCGGCTTTCATAGCCCGCCGCCTTGTAATATCGGCGAGCGAGGACATTGGTCTTGCAAACCCCAACGCGCTGCTGCTTGCCAACGCGGCTTTTGAGGCTGTGATGAAGATAGGCTGGCCTGAGGGGAGAATACCCCTTGCCGAGGCAACGGTGTATCTTGCAGCCTCGCCCAAAAGCAATTCGAGCTACATGGCTCTCGACAAGGCTATTGCCGAAGTAAGGAAAAGCGGCAACCAGCCTGTTCCGCTCCACCTGCGCAATGCGCCCACGCAGCTTATGCAACAGCTTGGCTATCACGAGGGCTACAAATACGCCCACGATTACAAGGAAAATTTTGTGAGGCAGCAGTATTTGCCTGATGCCTTGAAAGAAGAAAGTTTTTGGACTCCGCAGCGCAACCGACAGGAAGACACCCTGCGCGAGCGCATGGAAAGGCTGTGGGGCAGGAAATATCCGGAGAAATGACGTTTGCAGATAAAGTATTTGGCACGGTGCGCCGCAATTCTTTGCCGCAGCCGGGAGCGAAGATTATAGTTGCGCTTAGCGGCGGGGCGGACTCGGTGGCGTTGCTGCGAGTGTTGACGGAATTGGGCTATAAGTGCACGGCGGCTCACTTCAATTTTCATTTGCGTGGCGGAGAGTCGATGCGCGATGAGCAGTTTGTGCGCGATTTGTGCCTAAATCTGGGCATTCCTCTCAAGGTTGAGGAGGCTGACACCATAGCATACGCCGCTGAAAACGGGATAAGTTTGGAAATGGCAGCACGCGATTTGCGCTACGATTTCTTTGGCTCGCTTTCAAAGAAACTTGGTGCACCTGTGGCTGTGGCCCATCACCGCGATGACAACGCCGAGACACTTTTGCTGAATTTGCTGCGTGGCACCGGGCTTCGCGGCTTGTGCGGCATGGCTTACAAAAGCGAGCGGGTTTCTTCTTGCTGCTACAAACCAGTCAAATTCACGGTGATACGTCCGTTGCTCGATGTTTCGCGCAGGGAAATTTGTGAATATCTCAAAAGTTTGGGACAGGATTTCGTTACCGACAGTACCAACCTTATAGCGGATGTGAAAAGAAACCGCATACGCCTTGAGGTAATTCCGATGCTCGAAAAGATAAACCCGTCGGTTTGCGACACGCTGCAAAAGGAAACCGCAAAATTTACGGAGGCATACAATATATATAAGGAGGCTGTGGGAAAAATTCTCGGCAACTTGAAGACAAACGCCTATGGCGACGAAATTCTTGACACGGCAGTGCTGCGCAGTTGTGCTTCGCCCGAGGCTGTGCTTTTTGAATGGCTGTCTCCGAAAGGTTTTAACGAAACGCAGATAAACAATGCCTCGCAAAACGAAAGCAACGAAACGAAACAGATTGAAAACGAGAAATATGTTCTTTTTTTCAACAGACACAGGTATGTTCTCGTGAGCAGGGAGTCTTTGCAGGAATGCGACGTTGTGCTTTTGGAGAGGAACAAGACGGCAAATGTGGAGGATATGGAGTTTAAGGTTGCTGACGTGCAAGGTTTTCCACCAAAGGAAAAACTCGTTGACCCGCTTTCTGCCTATGTAAATGCAGACGCAATAAGCTTTCCGCTCGTTGTGCGCCGCATTGCAGAGGACGAACGTTTTATTCCTTTCGGCATGAAGGGGAGCAAACTTGTAAGTGATTATTTGAAAGACTGCAAAGTCCCTGTTGAGGAAAGGCTGCGGCAGCTTGTGGTGTGCAGTTGTGGGGAAATTGTGTGGCTCGTGGGGCGCAGGGTTGACAACCGCGTGCGCGTGTCCCCCGACACGCCTAATATTGTATGTATAAGCGTAAAAAGCAAGGTTGTGCCGTGCGAGGATTGAGGACGAAGCGCATATTGTCGGTATTGTTCGCAGTTTGCTTTGCGGCAACGGCGTTTGCGCAGTCCGAAACAACCCTTGACAACGGCATGTAGGAGCTTGCCCGCCGTTTGCTTTATGCCAAACAGGGGAGCATTGTCGCCATAGAACCGGCAACAGGCGAGATAAAATGCCTTGTGTCCGAGTCGTACATGGCAGACACCATAAACCGGGCTGTGGAAGAGTATTCTCCGGGCAGCACATTCAAGGTGGCGCAGGCTCTCACGCTTGTAAGCGAGGGTATGCTGAACGCCAAGAGTTCGTATGCATGCAACAAAGGCTTTTGGCAGGGAGGCGTGCATATTGGTTGCCATCCTCATCGTCAGCCGCTCGCTTTAGTGCCGGCGATAGGGCATTCCTGCAATTCTTATTTCTGCAAGGCGTTTGCCGGCATGATGAACAATAAGGAAAAATACCATACTCATTCAAACGCCGTAAATGTGTGGAGCGGGTATATGCGGAGCATGGGACTCGGCGCAAGGCTCGGCGTTGACATTCCTGACGAGAAGCCGGGGCTTATTCCCGATTCCGCATATCTTGGCAAAACTCACAAGGGCGGTTGGAACGGCTGGACTGTAATGTGGATCGGAATGGGGCAGGGCGAGGTGCTTGCAACTCCCTTGCAGTTGTGCAATCTTGCCGCCTCGATAGCCAATAGGGGGTACTATATCGTTCCGCACACCAAGCGATATTCCGCCAAGGATTCCTTGTACGGCAAATACAGCCGCAAGCATTATTGCAAGCCAACCGCAGAGGCTTACGGGCTTGTGGTGGAGGGTATGCGGAATGCCGTAACCCAAGGCACAGCCCGGCACATAAACAGTGCCGAATATGAGATATGCGGAAAGACCGGCACTGCCGAAAATTCGGGAAAGGACCATTCTGTTTTCATAGGTTTTGCTCCAAAGGAAAATCCGAGGATGGCCGTTGCCGTGTATGTGGAGAATGGCGGTTGGGGAGCGGATCTCGCAGCCCCGCTCGGCGCACTGATGATAGAACAGGCATTGAAAGGCGAACTGTCGGGACGGTCGGAGACCAAGGCGGAACATTTCGAAAGCCTTGATGTCATCCCGTCTGAGTACGATTACATGGACGAAGATTGAAGTGAACGGAGTGCCTTGACGTTGATGCTGCGTCCGCTCACCGCCGCGCCAAAGTGTATAATTGCAGCTCCGAAAACTTAGAACGGCAATCTATGCCCCCAATAATTATGCAATATTGATTTAATCAATAAATTGCACCTCCGTAGGGGCGTATTGCATACGCCCTGATTTGCGCCACATTGCGATGTTGTGGCGATGGCTTGCGGTGCGATTCATGCGATGGAGTAAAGGGCGTATGCCATACGCCCCTACAATTATTGCTAAACCCCAACTGATTAATCTTTTCAAAACACCCCGAAAACTATATTTGATGTAGGAAAAACTACATAGGACGTAGGAAAAATTATGTCTGATATAATTCAAACTACATCAGACCTTTTTTCGCGGCTTTATAACACACTGTAATCCATAAAGTTATATTGTTGTGCAAGATTACGGCAAACATCTGCTACACAGGGTGTTATGTTTTTCATGCTTTTTTGTCCGTGTGCCACTTGGAATGTTTGGAATGGCTTTTGGCTTGCAGTGCCTGTAAAACTGTTGCAAAGCAATTCCTTGTTTCACAAATAATGCGTAATTTTACAGGTTGAAACCAAGGTTTTAACCTTTTTCGCATACAGTTTTTGTTTGATTGCCAAACTTTTAGTAACAAAGATGAACATCAGGAGAATACTTCTTTCACTGGCTGCCACCGCGCTTACGCTGGCTGGCACGCTTACGGCGCAGATACGTCCGTTCCGTTTTGCGCAAATCACCGACATCCACCTCAACCCAAACAATCCCAACCCAACCGAAGGGCTGCTGCGCACTGTGGCGAATATCAACGCCACCGACAGTTTGGACTTTGTGCTTGTTACGGGCGACATTGCCGACTATGGCGACCGCAAGACCATTGAGAAGGTGAAAACCTGCCTCGACCTGCTGAAATACAAATACTACATTATTCTCGGCAACCACGAAACCACATGGAGCGACAGCGGCTGCATGGCGTTCAGCGAGACTTTCGGCAGCGAAAGGTTTGAGTTCACGCACAACGGAATACTTTTCTTAGGGTTCAACACAGGTCCTTTCATGCGCATGGCATACGGTCATGTTGTGCCGCAGGACATAACATGGCTGAAACAGGAGATGGACAAATGGGGGAAAGACAAGCCTGTAATTCTCGTAACCCACTATCCGCTGATGAAAGGCGACGTTGACAACTGGTATGATGTTACAGACGCAATCCGCCCATACAACATACGTCTGATGATAGGCGGACACTACCACATAAACCGCAACCTGAAATATGACGGAATACCGGGAATATTGATGCGGTCGAACCTTGCCGATGAAAACGGCAAGAACGGATATGGCATTTACGATATAACAGAGGACTCGATAAAGGTTTACACCCAAATCACAGGCGGGCAGAAAAATGAATGGGCGGCGTTCCCACTCAAAGGGGAGCTTTTCGACCACAATGGCAAGGCAGACGAATATCCCGACTATTCCATCAACAAACAGTTTGGCGTAAAGGAAAAATGGTGTGTGAAAGGCGAGGCTGGCGTTTACTCGTCCCCGTTCAAGGAAGACAACCGTCTTTTTGTTGGCGATGACATGGGCAAGCTGACAGCCTATAACATAAAGAACGGCAAACGCCTGTGGCAGTTCTCCGCCCAAAAGCGCATTGTCGGCGATTGCGCCACAGCCGACGGCGTTGTAGTGTTCGGCAGTGCCGACAGCACGATATACGGAGTAAATTCCGCCGACGGAAAGATGTTGTGGAAAATAAAGACGCAAGGACCTGTTCTCGGAGCTGTGAGGATTAGCGACGGCACGGCGTATGTGGGCGCAAGCGACCACAAGATGCGCGCCATAGACATAAAGACAGGGAAAGAGCTTTGGGCATACGGCGGCGTTGCCGGATATATCGTGGCACGCCCGTTGGTTGCCGACGGCAAGGTGATTTTCGGAGCGTGGGACAACACACTTTACGCCCTCAACGCCTCAGACGGCAGCGAAGCGTGGAAATGGAAAGGCGGCAAGGACGGCATGCACTTCTCGCCCGCATCGGTATGGCCCGTTAGCGCGAACGGCAAAGTGTTCATCGCCGCCCCCGACAGGTTTTTGACGGCAATAGACATAAAGACCGGCAACACGGTGTGGCGCACAAACGCCTCGGTTGTGAGGGAATCGGCAGGCTTGTCGGCTGACGGCGCAATGGTGTTTGCAAAGACGATGAAAGACAGCGTGGTGAGCTATTCAACGCAAGGGGACACGCCAAAGGAGATTTGGTCGTCGAATGTTGGATTCGGCTACGAACACGCACCATCAATGCCGCTCGAAAGCCAAGGCACGGTTTATGGCGGCACTTGCAGCGGAGAAGTTTACGCCGTTGACGCCAAAAGCGGAAAGCTGAAATGGAGATACAAAATAGGCAATTCGCTTGTGAACACCGTGCTGCCTTTAAGCGCAAAAGAGGTGGCTGTTACATCGAGCGACGGCACAGTGGCTGTGCTCTCAAAATAACTGCACAATGAAAGCAAGTGGAATTTTCAAGATAGCTATCGCCTCACTTTTGCTCCTCTCCCCCGCAAAAGCGCAGAAGATACGCATACAAACAGGCATTGAGGTTTTGAAAGCGGAAAACTTCAAAAGTCTCGAAGGCAAGCGCGTAGGACTTATAACCAACCCCACAGGCGTGGACAACAACCTGAAGAGCGACATTGACATTCTGCACGAAGCCACGAACGTGAACCTTGTGGCACTGTTCGGTCCGGAACATGGGGTGCGCGGAAACGCCCATGCAGGACAAAGCGTGGGAAGCGACAAGGACGAGGTTACGGGACTGCCGGTTTACTCCCTCTACGGCAAGACACGCAAAGCCACCCCCGAAATGCTGAAGGACATTGACGTGCTGGTTTATGACATCCAAGACATAGGCAGCCGCTCGTTCACATACATAAGCACAATGGGGCTGGCAATGGAGGCGGCAGCCGAAAACGGCAAGGAGTTCATTGTTCTCGATCGCCCAAACCCACTCGGTGGGAAAAGGGTGGAAGGCTGTCTCGTGGAAGACGGTTTCATTTCGTTCGTGAGCCAATACAAAATACCTTATATATACGGGCTGACCTGTGGGGAGCTTGCCGAAATGCTGAACGGTGAGCGTATGCTTGAAAACGGCGTACAATGTAAGCTGAAAGTGATAAAAATGCGCGGCTGGAAACGCAGGATGAACTACCTCGCCACAGGGCTGCAATGGATACCCTCGTCCCCACACATACCCCACGCCGAAACATCCTATTTCTACCCAGCAAGCGGAATACTCGGAGAGTTCAACTATATGTCGATAGGCGTTGGCTACACAATTCCCTTCGAAATGTTCGCCGCCCCATGGATAGATGCGGGCAGACTTGCCCAAAGGCTCAACGCCCTAAAAGTGCCGGGAGTTATTTTCCGCCCGATTTATGCAAAACCGTTCTACGCCGCCTTCAAAGGCGAAAACATCGAGGGCGTGCAGCTCCACATAACAAACTACGACAAAGCCCCGCTCACCGACATCCAGTTTCTCGTAATGCAGGAAGTGGCGGCGATGTATCCCGACAAGGCGGTTTTTGACGTGGCAGACCCGAAGCGTTTCAGTATGTTCGACAACGTGTGCGGCACATCAAAAATACGCGGACTTTTCGGCAAACGCAACCGTTGGGAAGACGCCAAGAAATATTGGTACAAAGATGTGGAAAAATTCAAAGCCATTTCAAAGAAATACTACCTGTACAAATAACAAACATGAAAAATAATCCAACCGCTTCGAAAAGAATACTTGCCATTGACATCCTTAGAGGAATTACAATCGCAGGAATGATTCTTGTGAATAATCCCGGCTCGTGGGGACACATTTTCAAACCGCTTGACCATGCAGAATGGATTGGTCTCACGCCAACCGACCTTGTGTTTCCGTTCTTTATGTTCATAATGGGCATGACGACCTACATTTCACTGCGCAAATACAACTTCAAGCCAACAGCCGATTCCATAAGGAAAATCTTAGTGCGCACCATAGTTATCATGCTTGTAGGCTCGTTCATAGGCCTGTTCGTGCATTTCTGCCGCTATTGGGGAAATGCGGACGAGAGCATTTCGTTCGGAAGCCAGCTATTGGAAGCCCTTAACGTGTTTCCAACTTTGAGGTTCACGGGGGTGCTACACCGTCTGGCTGTATGCTACTGTATAGTGTCAATTCTCGCCCTACTGGTAAGCCACAAAAGGTTTCCGCTGATTATCGCCATACTTTTCATAGGCTATTTCATAATCCTTGAACTCGGCAACGGCTATGCTTACGACGAGACGAACATACTGTCGATATTCGACCGCGCAATGGTAAGCACGGCTCACCTGTACAACGACAACGGCATAGACCCTGAAGGAATTCTCAGCACGATACCGAGTGTGGGTCATGTGATGATTGGTTTCCTTGCCGGCAAGATGATTATAGAAAAAAACACGGAGACCGGCAAAGAGCCGCTTCTTGACAGCAAGGTGATGAAGATGTTCGTGTTCGGAACAGCATTGCTTGTGTGCGGTTTCCTGTTGGGCTACGCCTGTCCGATAAGCAAAAAAATCTGGACACCGACTTTTGCCATGGTTACGTGCGGCTTTGCGTCCTTGGTTCTGGCAATGCTTATTTACATAGTTGACATAAAAGGAGTGAAACGGTGGAGCCGCTTTTTTGAAGCGTTCGGCGCAAACCCGCTGTTCCTTTTCATCATGTCCGACATATTTGCAATTCTTTTAGGATGCATTAAGATTTCCGGCACGAGCATACACGGCATTATATACAAGGCCCTCATTCCCGTTTTCGGGGAAACCGGCGGCTCCTGCATATACGCCATATTATTTGTATTGTTCAACTTTGCCGTTGTGGCGTACCCTCTGTACAAACGCAGAATATACATTAAAATATAATCATTCCCATGAGTTTTGAAAAGATAACGGAAGAACCGTCCCTATACGACAACCTCGAAAAGAAGTCTGTCGGTGAAATTCTGAAAGACATCAACGATGAAGACCAAAAGGTGGCAATTGCCGTAAGAAAGGCAATACCCCAAATAGAAAAACTCGTAAGCGGCATTGTTCCGAGAATGCGCAAAGGCGGACGCATATTCTATATGGGAGCCGGTACAAGCGGCCGCCTCGGAGTGCTTGACGCTTCCGAACTTCCGCCTACGTATGGCGTTCCTCCCTCGCTGGTCGTTGGATTGATTGCCGGCGGAGACACAGCCTTGAGACGCGCTGTGGAAAATGCCGAAGACGACACGGCAAAAGGCTGGGAGGAACTTGTTGACCACAACATCAACGAGCATGACACAGTTATAGGCATCGCCGCCTCGGGAACCACACCATACGTTATCGGCGCAATAAAAGAGGCGCGCGAACACGGCATATTCACAGGCTGCATAACAAGCAATCCAGGCTCTCCCCTTTCCGAAGCATCCGAAGTGCCTGTTGAAATGGTTGTAGGCCCGGAATACGTTACTGGAAGTTCAAGAATGAAATCGGGAACAGGACAGAAAATGATTCTCAACATGATTTCCACCGCCGTGATGATACTGCTTGGAAGAGTGCGCGGCAACCGCATGGTGAACATGGAGATTACGAACAAAAAACTGCAAGACCGTGGCACAAGAATGATTGTAAGCGAACTCGGCGTGAGCTATTCCCACGCCCGCACACTCCTCGCCTTACACGGTTCGGTGCAGAAAGCCATAGACGCTTACAAAAACGGAAAAAGCAAATAATCCACCGACATGAGACTACGCATTCTTATAACTTCCATAATGGCTTGCATAGGTGCTATGGCGCAAACCCTCGAGCGCACGCTTCCCGAAAAGGTGGGGATGAGCGGGGCACGCCTTGCATACGCCGACAGCGCCATACTCGCCTCCATAAACGCCGGGGACATTCCGGGAGCTGTGCTTGCCGTTGTCAAAGACGGCAAAATGGCATATCTGAAAGCATACGGCTATCGCAGCATTTTGCCAAAGCGCGAAAAGATGACAACAAACACCATCTTTGATATGGCGTCGTGCAGCAAGTCAATGTCAACCGCCGTGTGCGCAATGGTACTTATAGAGCGCGGAAAGCTAAGGCTTAGCGATGCGGTGGAAAACTTCATTCCCGGTTTCAAGAATTGGACTTCCGCAGACGGGAAAGACCATACGACAATAAGGCTTCGCCATCTTCTGACTCACACGTCCGGTCTGCCGCCCTACGCGCCTGTCACCGAATTGCAGAAGAAATATGGCAGCAACTCGCCCGACAGCCTTATAAGCTATATAGCCTCATGGCGGAGAGATTTCGAGCCGGGAACGGATTTCCAATATTCATGCCTCAACTACATCACCTTGCAACACATCATAGAAAAGGTGAGCGGGATGTCGCTGCGCGAATTTGCCCGCCGCAATGTTTTCGAACCGTTAGGCATGAACCACACAGACTACATCCCTTGCCTTGAGGACAAAAACGACGGAAACTACCGAACCGTAAACTTACCAGTTTGGGCAAAGGACTATTCATGGAAAGAACTGATAGCCCCCACCGAGAAGCAGAAAACAGGTGAAATCCTGCGTGGGGCGGTTCACGACCCTTTGGCAAGAATTATCAATTCGGGCATCAGCGGCAATGCAGGAGTGTTCTCCAATGCTGATGACATAGCCCTGCTTTGCGCCGCCCTGATAAATGGCGGAGAACTCAACGGACATCGCATCCTAAGCCCTGCAACGGTGAAACTCATGACCACAGTCCCCAAGGGTCTTGAAGCGTTTGGCAGAACTCCGGGCTGGGACAATTCTTCAGACTATTCCTCAAACCTCGGAGACCTGCTGAGCAAATCAGCATACGGACACACAGGCTTCACAGGAACGATGATAGACATCGACCCTGAAAACAAACTTGCAATCATACTACTCACCAACAGCGTGCACCCCGATGGGCATACAAGCGTGATACGTCTTAGGGCTGTGGTTGCAAACGCCGTTGCCGGAGCAATAACCAATGATGTGCACACGAAGCATTACCTTGACAGAATGGAGCTGTTTGAAAAAGAACCCTCCATAACGCAAAAAGACATAGTGATGCTCGGGAACAGCCTCACCGAAAACGGCGAGGACTGGGGGAAACGCCTAAACCTAAAACACGTAATCAACCGTGGAATTATAGGAGACGATGTGCCGGGAATTTACGAACGGCTTCACCAAATACTTCCCTGCCACCCGGCAAAAATAATCCTAATGGAAGGAATAAACGACATATCGCACCAACTTTCAAACAGTGAAATCATACAATCCATTGCCACAACCATAAATCGCATAAAGCGCGAGTCGCCCCAAACGCAGCTTATCCTGCAAAGTTTGTTGCCCATAAACGAGGAGTTCAAGCGCTACAAAAGGCTTGAAGGCAAAACCGACTCGGTGGCGGCAATAAACAAAGATCTGGAAGCCCTTGCCAAAAGCAAGGGAATTGATTTCGTAAACCTATTTCCACTGTTCACCGAAAGCGGCGGCAACACACTGCGAAAGGAACTCACAACAGACGGACTGCACCTCAACGAGGAGGGATACAAGATATGGACCGTCGAATTGCGCAAACACATAAAATGAAATCACTACAAAACTCATAATATGAAGAAATACATTCTGCTTATCGCCACCATATCCCTGCTGACGGCAATATTACTGCCCCAAACCGCAGTAGCACAAAGCAAGGATTTCCGCGCACAAGCCGGGGAACTTATACTTAAAGGCGAATTCAAGAAAGCCGAAAAAATGCTCAAGGGGCTTCCTAAGCAGACAAGGCTCGATAACCGCTTTGCCATAGACTCCATTAACCAGACCATGCACCGCATACGCAAGGATTTCTCGCTTTCTCCCACAGACGGACGCGCACAAATAGAAAAACGCATGGGACACGCCGTAAGCAACGAAAAAATAAACTACTGGAAACGCAAACGCTACATCGAGGCAGACACCATTGACGGAAAAGAAATGTGGTTCCGCCGTTCCGTAGGCAATTTCTTTTTGCTCAACAACGAGGACTTCAAAACAGAGAACGCCGCAGAAAAAAAGTCCACGCACGACTACTACGCCAAGTTCTACAACCAGGCTATGCAATGCCCCGACGATGACGACAATCTGCGCAATCCCCACAAATGGCAGCTCACCTTTAACCTCAAGGTAAACGCCAACGCAGTTCCCGACGGCGACACACTGAGGGTGTGGCTTCCATACCCCATGGAGACCACACGCCAGACGAACGTAAAACTCATCAAGTCGTCAGCCCCTGTAAAGGTTTCGCAAGGCACATTCCACACCACGGCATACATGGAAGGCGTGGCACGGAAAGACAAACCCTCCACCTTCAGCATAACATACAGCTTCGTTTCGAACGAGCAACATTTCTCACGTGCAGGAATCATGTCAAGGCTCAAGCCATACAACCCAGAAACGGAACTATACCGGCAATACACAGCCGAAGAGTACCCTCATATAATAAAGACCGAAAAAATGAAAAAACTCGCCAAGACAATCGTGGGCGAGGAAAAGAACCCTGTACTTCAAGCGTCGATGATATACGACTGGATAGCCACAAACTTTCCATGGGCAGGTGCAAGGGAATACAGCACAATACCCAACATTCCCGAATATGTGGTTGAAAACCGCCACGGCGACTGCGGACAGGTTGCGTTGCTCTACATCACGCTCGTAAGATGTCTTGGCATACCTGCTCGCTGGGAAAGCGGCTTCATGCTGCATCCGGGCGCGGAAAACTATCACGACTGGGCGGAAACCTATTTCGAGGGCACAGGTTGGGTGGCAACTGACCCTTCTTTCGGCAGAAGCACTGCGGGCGAAGCACTCTCCGACTACTACAAGACAGGCATCGATCTATACCGCTTTGTCGTCAACAAGGGCGTGAATGGAAACTTCGACCCCAAGAAAAACTTCATACGCTCTGAAACGGTTGACAACCAGGCGGGCGAAGTTGAATGGAAAGGCGGAAACCTTGAATATACCGACTGGACTTCCGACCTGCACATTGACTCCTGCATTAAGATTGACATAACGCGCCCCGAAACAGAATGGGCACTCACAAAACTCTCCGTGGCCTCCATGCGCACAAGCGGCGACCACGCTGCCGAAATGGCAACGCAGTCGGTTATGGGAACGCCGCTGCGCATTCTCCAAAAAGACGGAGATTGGTACAAGGCGGAGACCCCGGACGGCTACCAGTCGTACATTCCCGGCAGTTCCTTGCAGATGCTCAACAGCGCGAATTTCAACGAATGGAAACATGCCAAACGCTACATTGTTACGGCATACCAGTCGCGCCTTACCACACAGCCCGGCAACGATGAAACTGTGAGCGACCTTGTTTTGGGCTGCATACTCGAATACAAGGGAACAAAAGGCAAGCACCTGCAACTGTCAACGCCCGACGGGCGCACCGGCTACATTGCAGCCACAGATGTCGAGGAACTCGCCGAATGGGCCGACAAACCGTTCACAACATCCCAAGTGCTGGCAACGGCAAAACGCATGATGGGTTCGCCATACTTTTGGGGTGGCACATCGACAAAAATGACCGACTGTTCCGGACTTTCAAAAATAAGCTATCTCTCGGCGGGGGTGATTTTGCGCCGAGATGCATGGCAACAGGCACTTACCGGGCAGAAAATCGAAGCCAAAGACAGGAAGGAAGCCCAGCCCGGCGACCTCTTCTTCTTCGGCACACGCGGCGGACGAGTAACCCACGTGGCAATATCGCTGGGAGGCGCAAAATACATACACTGTAGTGGCAGGGTGAAAGTCAACAGCGTTGACCCCAAAGCCAAGGACTATCTTTCCACACCGTTCCTCTCCATTAGCAGAATAAACGGAAACATAGGCACAGAAGGCATAGTTGCCGTGAAAGACCATCCGTGGTTTTTCTGACCAACAACTTTCCAACCAGTATAAAAAAGACAAGGTGCACCGATTTTGGTGCACCTTTTCTTTTTCATTGGTCTATGGACATACCATATTTCACCCACCTGTCCTTGTACTTTTTCCTGTCTATGAGCTTGATTTTGTACTTGACTTTAAGCCGCTTGCTTTTTCCGTCGCTTTTCCGTTATAACGGATCTTGGCTTCAACGGCGAAAGCCTTCCCTGTCTCGCCAAGCACGCCTATACATTTGCCCACATTTCCATTATATCCTTTGGCAAAATAGTCTATGGCAAGAAACTTGAAATCAGCCTTCTCGTCAATTGCAACATCATTATCGCATTTAAGTATATCTATAAACGATTGGTTACGCAAACCGGGTGCAGGATTATAGTTGACAACCACCCATATTTCCGGCTTTCCGCCTTTTTCTGGCAAAGCCATTGTTGTATTGCAAATGGCATAAATCCTTTTGCCATACACCACCTCTTTGGGAGTAACAAAAAAAGTGGTGTCTTCCGTTACCTTTGCCAATGTTTCCTTTGGGAACACAAATATCCCCAATACAAGCAGGGCCAACACAACACTTAGACAGCCCTTAAGACACTGTAATGTCACCGGGAACTCCGAAAAACGATTTAACTTATTCATAATCCACCTGTTTTGTATCGTCATACAAGAAAAAATCAATTAACGAGATTTTTTTTACCACTTATGCTTTTTCTCGTATTTTTTCTTGTCAATCAGCATTATTTTATACTTTGCCGTGAGCTGTTTGGATTTTTCTTTTGAGCCGTCATAATGCACCTTTGCCTTAACGGCGAAATACTTTCCAGTTTCTCCAAGCACACCTATACATTTGCCAACATCAGCATTATAGCCTCTTGACAGCTTGTCTATGGCAAGCACTTCAAAATCGGCTTTTCCTTTCAGAGGAATTTCCTCATCCCCACGCACGTTTTTCACACTTATGGACGAAGCATTGGTCATAAAGCCCAAACCGGGCGAAGGGTTATAGAAAGCATAAAAATGTATTTCTGGATTAATGTAACCAGACTTGCTGCCTGGTCGCAATGCCATCCAAGTGTCGCACACGGCGTAAAATCTTTTGCCATACACAACACTGTTTTCCGTACACACAGCAGGGAAACCTGTTTGTGGCGTTTGACCACAAACAGGTTTTGATGCAGACAGCATTATGATTGCCCAAGTTGCCAACACAAGTTTTTTAGCACGCCTCATGCCTGTCATATTTATTCGACTACCATTCGTGCCTTTTCTCATATTTTCCCTTGTCAATCAGTTTTACCTTATATTTCACC
>CAVCON010000030.1:1494-2716 GCA_963603805.1 Oscillospiraceae bacterium | reverse complement strand
ACGCGGTCGGCACCTTTCTTTGAGCCGTCATAATGCACCTTTGCCTTAACGGCAAAATATTTGCCCGTTTCCTTGAGAACCCCAATACACTTTCCCATATTCGCATTATACCCTCTCGCCTGTTTGTCTATGGCAAGTAGCTCAAAGTTGGCTTTTCCTGTTACAGGAATTTCTTTACCGCCTTCATGAACTCCAACAATATCCGAGGTGAAGTTCATACCCGGGGCCGAATTATAAGAAACAAATGCCATTATATGAGGTTTCATATACCCAGGTTTGCTCCCCACGTGTTCCACGAAAATTGTATGGCACACTGCGTAAATCTTCTTTCCATAAACAACCTGATAATCATTTTCAATCAGGTCCAAGAGGTTTGCATTTTGCGCCACAATCTGCCGAGGAAATAGAAAGGCAAACAAAAAACAGAATGCTAATGGGAACACTTTCATATTATCGTTATTTCGTCCGCTTTTGCCTTATGCTTTTTTTCTCCTGTGTCGTAGTAAATCCCAAAAGTCGCAGTAATATGCAACGTTTCAGTGACACTCTTTTTGTTGCGGTATATTTCCACATTCAAGTTGCCATCAAAATTCCATGAACCTCGGAATTCTGTAGCATTAATGGTATTATAGCCGCTCAAATCATGCGACTCTCCCATATCTTGATACGTGCCACCTATTATTGCTGTTATATATGCGGAATCTATTTTCACTTCTGTTGAGCCTTCTTCCTTACTTACGTAACAATATCCGTTACATCTTATTTTCCCCCATGGAAAAACACCAGTGTAGTTTTGTTCCGGATATTCCAAAGGAATGGAAGAATGCGACAGTTTTCCCTGTGAACCATCATCTCCGCAGCCGCAACCTGAGCCGCCATCATCGCCACAACCGCAGCCAGAGCCATCTCCAGAACCATCTCCAGAACCACTTCCGCTGCCGCTGCCAGAACCGCAAACGCTGCCCGAGCCACAGCCTGATCCACTGCCAGTTCCTCCAGAACCGCTACCACTTCCGCAGCCATAGGATGATACCCCAAATCCTCCGTTGAGGATTTCATTTACAAGTTCCGCACTTACAGGGCGGAGTTTTTTCTTTTCTTGCATAAAGATACTTTTTAATTGGTATGTTTTTCACCGACCGCCTGTCGGCATTTTTTTGTTTTTTACGGCATTCGGAAAATAGTTTTCATGATTTCCGCCTGCCTTTCAAGAGTACAGTCC
>CAVCON010000030.1:0-1429 GCA_963603805.1 Oscillospiraceae bacterium | reverse complement strand
CATTATTTTTTACCAACCATACTTTTTCTCATATTTTTCCTTGTCAATCAGCTTTACCTTATATTTTACCTGCATACGGTCGGCGTTTTCTTTTGAGCCGTCATAACGCACCTTTGCTTGAACGGCAAAATACTTTCCTGTCTCTCCAAGCACGCCGATATTCCTTCCGAAATGCTCGTTGTAGCCTCGCGCATTCTTATCAATGGCAAGCACCTCAAAGTCCGCCTTCCCTGTTATTGGCATTTCCTTGTCGCCTTTATAAATCCCGACTATATGCGAGACAGCACTCGTGCCGGGACTCGGATTATAAGAAACGCTGACAGTTATGCAGGGTTTCATATATTCGGGTTTGCTCCCCGCAAGCTCTGCCAGCACAGTTTGGCACACCGCATAAAACCTCTTGCCATATACAGGCTCATTATTCTTTTTTATTACCTCCAAAGTGTCAGTTTTTTGCGCTGAAATACAATGAGGTGTAAAGATGGCAAACAAAAACAGTATGCCAACAAAAACTCCACTAACCTTGTTTAATTTTCCCTTTTCCATAAAAATTCTTGATTTTGTAATGTTTTTCACCAGCCGCTTGCCGATGTCCTTCTATTTTCTTACAGCACCCGGGATATAGTTTTCATGATATCCGACTGCCTTTCAAGAGTGCAAACCCGATGCCGCCGCAGCCACACCGTTCCGTTTGGGATATCCAACCGGCAAAGCCGGCTTCCATATAATATGCGTTTTTGCGCCGCTTTCTCATGGCGGACATTGTTCTATTTATTGTCGCAGTCTGTCCGCACCGAACTCACGACATTGCAAATATAGCCATTATTTTCAATAAAGCCACAGTTTTGCCGAAATTCTTCCCGATTTTCCAATATTTTGAATTTCAATCCTTTACGCCGTTCTGTCTTTTTCTTGTAACGTTATGTTATCCAACACGTTACAAACCGCCAAAATTATGTCCGATGTAGTTTGAATTATGTCTGATATAATTTTTTCTACATAGGACGTAGTTTTTCCCATGTCCCATATAGTTTTCGGGATGTTTTGAAAGAAATAATCGGTTGAGGGCTTGCGCCTTTTGTAGGGGCGTATTGCATACGCCCTGTACGCCACCGCATGAACCACACCGTAAACCGCGCAAGTCCCCTCCAATCATTGCAAATCCGCGCAATTCAGGGCGTATGCAGCTATAATAGGCAAAGCAGGAGTCTCAATGTAAGGGGCTGCAGGGCGATTTCACGTTTGCATTTGTAGGATAAAATGGTGATTGAAGTTTGTTAAAATGTAATGAATATAAAGTAGTATAACTCAAATAGAGGTTTTATCGATTTCATAACAGTTTTACAGCAAAATATATCCAATTCAATCGGACATATTCTCCAAATAAAGCGTATTTTTGTAAAAGTATAGATAGAATATGTATAATATG
>CAVCON010000029.1:4252-18113 GCA_963603805.1 Oscillospiraceae bacterium | reverse complement strand
ACTTAATGCACGTGATTTGGCCAATATTATGAAGCATCTTAAAGAAAATGATTTCATTGATGCTCATACAAGAAAAGTCCATGGTATTGACAAATATCCTATAGAACAATAAAAATATCGTGAAATAACTATTTGTTGTTTTAATCACATTCAGTTTGTGCCTATTTTGCTGCGTGGCGGCAGAAACGACATTTGCATGATACGCTTCAATCGGTGGTGTGCAGGGCGTATGCAATACGCCCCTACGAACGGCGCAAAATCCAATACAGTCTCCAAAATCCGCAATGCTTTGGCGGTAAAAGACACACTCCTTTTTGTCGCCAAAGCATTGCGGATGCTGTTCTATTGTCGCTGGGGTTGCCGAAGCCTTTCCCCGATTATCGGCACGGCGTTTTTGGTCATGCCCTCCACCGACACGTTTATCTTGCGGCAAGTGGAGTTGTTGTAGAATTCCACGGTTGCGTTTCCGCTTTCGTCTGTCGTTATGTCGGGACACCAGTAAAGCGTGCGGCGGAAGTCGGGCATTTGCGGCATTTGCGAGTAGTCGTTCATCTGGAACTCGGTCGGCTCGTTATAGCCGTCAAACACTGTGCGCCTCACCGATTTGGGGGATTTTATCCTCGGCCATACATAGAAGTAGAATACGTGCATAGGTTTGAACTGCATCAGAAACTCAGTCTCGTATTTGTGCATATACATGGTTATGTTTGTGTCCATTGAAACGTAAACCTCCTTGAGTTCGTCAATTCCGCCAGGGAAAACTTCGGTAATGTCGTCTTTCTTCTCGTCAATTTCGCTGTTTATGGTCGTAGGGTCGTTTGCAGTCTTGTTTTCCCACGAGTCCGGGTCTTTGCTCTCAGACTTCTGCAAAACGCCCTTGTCATCTTTTTTGTTGGTGTATTGAGGTATGTCCTCGCTCTCGGAATAGTTGAAGGCACTGTTTGGAAGACAGTATGTTATGTCTTTTTTCACGTAGCTTTGTCCCATCTCCATCAGCAGACGTCTCTGTCCTGCCGGAAGGTCTTTCATATCTGCAAGATATGACTTGCTCGGGCAGTCCCTTAGCGAATATACGGCTTTGGTCTTGAATGCTGTTCTGAACTTTATGGGGGTGTTTATGTCGAACGGCGCAAACCAGCCTATGCCCCTGTTCTGCTTTACGAAAGCGTCCCTGTAGGTTTTGTGGGAAAGAAACCAGTCTGCCAGTGTGGGTGGCGCTTTCCCCGCATCGGCATACTTGTCCGCCTCCCGCTGCATATCAAAGTGTGCCTGCGACATTTTCCTTATAGTATCCAGTTGGTACGCCCACGGCGTTTCGGCCTTTGCCCGCGCCACCGCTTCGCCGAGGTGCTTTCCCATTTTGGGCAGTTTGTCCCCCTTTTTGGAGTGCAGCAGTGAGTCGATGTTGCGGATTTCATCTTTCGCCCTGTCATATCTTCCCTTGTCGGGCTTGAATACGAACATGGCCTTTGCCGTGTCCTTTGCCAGTGTCGTCTCGTAATACTCGTATTCCAGCACAGGGGGCTGGAACAGCCTGTCTATTGAAATTACGAATTTCCTCTCCTCCCCGTCCTTTGCGGTGCTGAGTTGCGCGTTCCACTCTCCTTTCACGTCGGGCATGGAAAAAGCGAAATACCCGTTTGAATCTGTAACCGTCTCGCCTTTGAACGACAGCCCGCTGTCGTTGTACAAAGTTATTCTCAGGTCAACATTTGCCAGATCCTTTGTTTTGCGCTTGGCTTTTTTGCTCATCCACGCACTTCCCCAAAAATCTATTCTCGGGTGCAGCTTGCCGTCTATGTACAGCTTGTCCTCTATTGGCTGCCTTTTTTCAAAGGGGGCGTTACCCGACATCATTTTCCAGTCATACCGTGTCCAGCCCTGCACCATGCACAGCAGGTCTGCCGCAATGCGGTGTTCCGCGTCATCCTTTTCAAAATAATATTCAGGGTTTCTTACATACCCTTTCAGCTCGCTCGACAGCAGCAGGTATGTGCTCACATTGCCTCCGTATGCGCTTGTCTCCGTGTCAGCGTCCCTCACTGCCAGCGAAACGTTTGCTTGCGGACTGCCGTGGATTAGCAGCTTTTTCCTGTCGTATGGTGCTGACGTGCTGTCGGCAAACTCAACCCTGACGCGCTCCTCGTCCCCTTTGTCATTTGACGGCGGTGTGAAGATGAGCCTTTCTGCCCAAATTCTTCCGTTTTCGTCAAAAAGCGTGAGCTGGCTCACTCCGGCGGGAAGTTCCCCGCGTTCAAAACTCATGGTGAAAGGCTCTTTCCCAGTTCTCAGTGTGTCGAAGAACGCCACATCCCCATTGTGCATCAGCGTAATCCCCATAAGCTTGCCGTATATGTTTTGCGAGGCTTCCACCTGCACCATGACTTCCTGCGCCGTGGTGTTCACGGTCATCACGCATCCAGTGTCTGCCGGTTGCGGCAGCTTGAAGTGCAAAGTGTTCCCGTTGTATTCCACCCTCATTGTCATGGCGGAATCTTCAGGTGTGCACAGGAAAACGCCGCGTCCCTCGCGCAGGGTTTTCGTGCGGCACACCTCCTGCCCTGCATAGTTGTATATGGCCGCCTCTGTGTTGTATTCGGCAGAGTCGGGGAATGCCGCCTCGAATGCAATTCTCCCCGCCAGCCCTTTAACGGAGCGTCCCCCCTCGGGGAAAAAGCGCACAGTTGGTACGGCTTTTCTTGCGGAATATGTTGTTTTCCACTTTTTCCTCCGTTTCACGGAGTCCTCTTGCAGGGCGGGGTCGTATATGGCCTTTATTATTTTCTGCGAATAGTCTCCCTCCTTTTTGGGCTTTTCAAATATAGGCACCACACGCGAGAACGTGCCTCCGCCTTTCCAGTTGGCATTATACCTTGTGTACGCCCTTATTTCGTAAAAGCCGCTTGTCAGTAGCGCGTCAAGAGGGAAGTCGCCATGACACGTCCCATTTTCTATCTTCAGCCTTTGGTGCAGCACCGTTTCCCCGAGCGGCCCTACAAGGTCAACATAAAGCACGGTGCTCACCGCCTCAAGCGTATCCTTGTCGGTTCGCGTAACATAGGCTTTGTACCACATTCTTTCCCCGATGAAATAGCCGTTGTTGTCAAGGTGCAGGTAAACTTTTTCCTGCGGGAACACGCGGTTGAACACCTGCACATTTCTTGCAAACGCCTTCAGACGTGAAAGACCGTCGCCTGCGTATGCGTTTGCACCGGCAAGCATAGCCAGCAGTAGTGCGAGCTTGTAAAAAATGGGGCGTGTCATGGCTTTTGTCTTAAATGGTTTAACTGTATTGTCAGGCGATTTGCGATAGTTTCCCTCGCTATGCCAATGTGTTGCCTTGTACTGCTTTTGCGCTGTAAATATATTTGTTTTAATTCAATTGATGAAAAGAAACAGGGAAAAAATACTGAAAATTTTTGATAAGAAGATTTCAGACAGAATATGGTGGCGGTGAAATTGCAAAATTAACATAACTTATGTGCAAGAGGGCAAAAGGTGTGGTATCGTTTTGCACCCTTTATGGCAGATAGTTTCGGGACGGTAGGATGGTTGCCGCAGAAACCAAAAGTTTGCGCCACCGTAGTGGCGTATTGCATACGCCCTGAAGTGCGCGGATTTGCAATGCTGTGGCGGTGGTTTGCGATGTGGTTTACGCGGTGGTGTACAGGGCGTATGCAATACGCCCCTATATATATGCAATGTTCGATTAATCAGCAAATTACCCATAGAACGCTTGTATTACATACGCCCAAAATTGCGCCGATTTGCGATGTTGTGGCGGTGGTTTACGATGCGGTTCATGCGGTGGTGTACAGGGTGTATGCCATACACCAAATAAATGTGAAATGCGCAATTAATAAAGGAATTGCACCGCCGTAGGGGCGTATTGCATACGCCCTGAATTGCGCGGTTTTGCAATGTTTTGGCGGTGGTTTGCGGTGCGGTTCGTGCGGTAGCGTACAGGGCGTGTGTCATATACCAAATAAATGTGAAATACGCAATTAATAAAGGGATTGCACCGCTTGTAGGGGCGTATTGCATACGCCCTGAATTGCGCGGATTTGCGATGTTTCGGTGGCGTTTTGCGATGCTGTTTATGAGGCGGTGTACAGGGCGTATGCAATACGCCCCTACAATTATCGCAAAACGCAATAAATCGTTAAAATGCACCGCTGTGGAACGAATGATGCCCATCAGAATTGCGCGGATTTGCAATTTTGTGGTGGCGGTTTGCGGTGCTGTTTATGCGGCGGTGTACAGGGCGTATGCAATACACCAAATAAATGTGAAATGCGCAATAAATAAAGGGATTGCACCACCGTAGGGGCGTATTGCATACGCCCTGAATTGCATTGATTTTGCAATGTTGTGGCGGCGGTTTACGATGCGGTTTGTGCGGTGGCGTACAGGGCGTATGTCATATGCCAAATAAATGTGAAATGCGCAATAAATAAAGGAGTTGCTCCGCCGTAGGGGCGTATTGCATACGCCCTGAATTGTGCGGATTTGCGATGTTGCGGCGGCGGTTTACGATGCGGTTCATGCGGTGGCGTGCAGGGCGTATGCAATACGCCAAATAAATGTGAAATGCACAATAAATAAAGGGATTGCGCCGCCGTAGGGGCGTATTGCATACGCCCTGGATTGCGCGGATTTGCAATGTTGCGGCAGTGGGTTGCGACTTGGTTCATGCGGTGGAGTAAAGGGCGTATGCAATACGCCCCTACAAATGGCGCAATTCGCAACCCTCGAAAATTACGTTTGATGCAGGAAAAACTACATAGGACGTAGAAAAAATTATGTCTGATATAATTCAAACTACATCAGACCTTTTTTTTCGCTATTTGCAAACCTCTGAAAAACAAATCGTTATAAAAGACAAATCTTTTTACTTATGGTTTTGGAAAACAATGTTTTACGCAAAACCGGGTTTTCCACGCTTTCTTCGGCAACAAGCCCGCCGCCCGGAATGTCGTGGCGGGCGTTGTTTTTGTTCGGGATGCAAGCGTCTGGCATTGCGGCTCGCGGTGGGGAAATAAGGGTGGGGTGGGGTTTTTGTGATATGTGGAGCGGTGTGTTTGCGAAAAAATGTAATAAAATATTTTGGCGGTTAAAAATCAAATTCCTATATTTGCGAAATCGTAATCTGTAATTAAAACGAGTACAGCCATGAACGCAGCGCACATAGCCATTGTTGTTCCCTGCCTTAACGAGGCGGGAAATGTTTGTGAGCTGTACAGGCAGATAGAACATGAACTGAAAGGCACGTCTTTCAATTGCATTTTTGTTGATGACGGCAGCAGCGACAACACTCTTGAGGTTATAAAGTCGCTGAAGGTGCAGCATGAAAATGTTGGCTATATTTCGTTTTCGCGTAATTTCGGACACCAAAAGGCTTTGCTCGCAGGAATAAGGAGCGCGAACGCCGATGCCGTGGTGATGCTGGATGCCGATTTGCAGCAGTCGCCGGCGGTGATTCCGAAAATGATCAGACTGTGGGAGGACGGCTATGAAATCGTCAATGCCGTGCGCAGGAAAAGTGCGGGCAAGGGCTTTTTCAAGCGCACGTCGTCAGAGGCTTTCTATATGGTGTTCCGCTTTCTCACAGGGCTTGACCTGCGGGTGGGCGCGGCGGATTTCCGGCTGATAGACAGGCGTGTGGCGGAGTTTGTCGGGCAATGCCCCGAGGACAATATGTTTCTTCGTGGTATGTTCAGCTGGTGCGGGTTCAGACAGGCCAATGTGGAGTTTGAGGAGAATGCGCGTTTTTCGGGCAAGACAAAATATCCGCTTGCCAAGATGGTTGCCCTTTCCGTTGAAGGCATCACGTCTTTTTCCGTGCGTCCGCTAAGGCTGGCAATGCTGTTTGCCGCAATGTTTGCGCTGTTTGCCTTGGCTTCTGCGGTGTACGCGCTTTATGTCAAGCTGTTCACTGGGGATGCTGTTCCCGGGTGGGCGTCAATGGCGGTGCTGGTTTCGCTGGCGGGTGTTTGCAACATGGTGGTGCTTGGGGTTGTAGGCGAGTATGTGGGCAGGGCTTTCATGCAGGGGAAACACAGACCGCAATATGTAATAAGGGAGGCATCTGAAGATGCAGCCGGAAAAAATTAAAATACCATGGAACGGAAAATTTGCCGCTTGTTCGAAAAACTCATATTAAACCGCAAGGCTGCTGTGGCTTTTATTGCTGTTGCTGCGCTTGTGGTGTTTTCCCCCACTTTCTTCAATGGCTTCATGACGGCTTGGGATGACCAATGGCAGGTTGTAAACCGCTTTACGGATACAGGCTTTGAATGGAACAACATCAAGTATGTGTTCACGCAAGCTTATATGCGCCAGTATTCCCCGCTTAACCAGTGTGTGTATATTGTCCTTTATTTAATCGGCGGATATAACGCGGCACTGTTTCACGGAGCGTCGTTGGTTGTCCATATAGGGAACGCCATTTTGGTTTATGTTCTGCTTGAACGCATTCTGCGGACTGCCACAAACTGGAACGCCTGGCGCATAATGTTTGTTTCTTTCTTTACAGGTCTTGTGTTTGCCGTCAATCCTGTGCAGGTGGAAAGTGTGGCGTGGGTAAGCGCGTCGAAAATCGTCTTTTGCACGTTTTTCTATCTGTTGGCCACGCTTGCCTTTATAAACTGTTTGCTGGGAAAGGGAATGAGGTATTATGTGCTTTGCATGGTGATGCTCATCCTGTCTTACGGCTTCAAGGAACACGTTGTGGTGTTCGCATTGTGGGCCACCGTTCTATGCCTTATATACAATGTGGGCTTGAGGAAAAGAAAGACATTGCTTATGCTTGTCCCGCTGTATGCCGTGTGCTTGCTCTTGGGATTGGTGTATGTGTTCTGTGTGAACTCTTATCCTGAATACCAAATTGAGAACTATGAGTGGTGGCAGCGGACTGCGTTTTTATGCTATTCGCTTGTGGAATATGTCTGCAAATGGGTGGTGCCGTTCAATCTTCAGTATCTTTATATTTTCCCGACAGCGGTTGATGACGCTGTGCCTGTATGGATGATTTCATATCCCATATTGCTTGTAATTGTATGTATTGTGTTCCGCAGGCAGTTGCTGGATAAGCCTGTGTTGTATGGGCTGGCGTTTTTCGTAATACACCTTATCCTTGTTTTGCATATAATACCTCTCAACAGGGTTACTATTGTGGCAGACAGGTATAACTACCTTAGCGGCGCAGGGCTTTCGTTTGTAATGGCGTATGCTGTTACGGCTTGCCGTGAAAAATGTGGCAAAGCAGCGCGTGTGGCCATAAGGGGCGTTCTTGTATTGCTTCTGGCTTATTATTCCTGCATGACATTTTTCCGTGTGCAAGATTGGAAAACCACCGACACTATAAGAAAAGACGTGAATAGCGTCTGTAACATTAATAACAACAAAACAACAAGAAGATGAACAGGACAAAATTGTTAATCGGGTTTGCCGCTTTTGTGGCAATGCTGCTGATGAATTTCATCTATGCAGCAAAAGGCTATGGGAACAGCAGTTCTTTCGTACAGTCGATGATTGCCTCCGTCTCCGACGGTAGCAGCGGTTCTTCTGGCGGTGGCGGAATGTCTGCCAGCACATTTGTGGGCGAAGAAGAAAACGGCAAAACGGCAGAAGATCTTTCCAAAATTCAATGCGGGTATGCGTATGATCATTATTATATATGGGAAACAGATGCGGAAGGCGAAATGTATCGCAGTTTTGTGGGCACAACAACATATTGTAATGGGAAAGCGATATCCCGATATACAGGGAAGTACAATGGAGTGGAACAGGAAAGCAAGATGCAATGGTATCATCAAGGCAATACGTGCGTGAAATCGCTGAACCCTTTTAGCACATGCAGGGTTCATGTTTTTACTTGTGAGTTTCATGTGAGTTGCAGATAAAAATAACCGAGCCATCGTCCCATGAAACATGGGGGCGATGGCTTAAAACCATACGGAAATGAAAAATAACGTTTATGTATTGGCGGTAAGCTGTCTGCTGCTTTTCTCATGCGGAGGCAAGTCGCCGCAGGTTAAGGTTACCGCACTGAAGAGCATGGTAGGCGACAACAACCTTCAAGACAGGGAAATTGCCGTGGACAGAAACATTCCTTTGATGGGGGAGGCAGGCGGCAGCGTGAAAGTGATAGATGTCGGCGGAAAAGACGTTTATATAAATAAAGACTCGCTTGTGGAAAGCAGCCGTTTCCTTCCTTTGGAGACGAAGGCGGAAAGCTTGGTGGGCAAAGTGCAGGACATCCAGTTTGACGACAACAGAATTTTTGTGTTTGACGGCGACAACGAACTTCTACAGGTGTTCGATGACAACGGCAAATACCTGTGCAAGATAGGCAACAAAGGCAGAGGTCCTGGAGAATACAACTCAATGCGCGATTTTGCCCTCGACAGAAAAGAGAAACAGGTATGGGTTCACGACGATGCCGGGAGCAAGTTGGAGGTTTACGATTATGACGGAAGGCACGTCATGACTTCTCCGATATTTTATTGCTTCTCGGCTTTGGTTTTTAACGGCGACAAAGTGTTCACCCTGACCCGCAGCGGTGAAAACGGACATATACCTAATTTCGACAAGCACCAGATAACGGTGAGCGGGCGAGATTTCGTCCCCAAATGGGGTATCCTTTCTGATGACCCCAATCCGTATGCCGGGCGGTTCAGCCTGTTTGATTCCGACCGCATTAAGGTTTGCGGCTCGGGCATTGCATACGTTGACGTGATTTCCCCCGACACGCTTTGGTATTCCGACGGCAGCCATGTGGAAAGGCTTTTGGCGTTCATCAACGGCAAGCGTGGAAAAGGCTTTTCTGAAGATGAGGTGAAGAAACTTACATTAGACAACTATTATAAGCATCTTGACGAAAACAATGTCTGTGGCATAGGCAGTTTCTCCGTTTCGAAGGATTTTATATATGCCGATGTAAGAATAGGAAATAAAGCCAAGAATGTGTTATATTGTAGAAGCACGGGACACTTCGCGAATCAGACTACGCATGAAGACCTCAAGGTTGGGCACACAAGGCTTTACAGAGATCTGTGGTATAGTTTAACGGTGGACTATACGGACGGAGAAAAGTTCTACAAGGTTCTTCAACCTTACAATTTAGTGTCTTTCCGCAATTTTTTCACGGATGAGGAATATGCCAGACTTCCCGAGGACGAGAGGAAAATGTTCAAGGCGTTCAAAGAGGAGGACAATCCGATTTTGTTAGTGTTTAAATTCAAGGAATTCTAAAATGAAAAACATATATGCCATTGTGCTTGTTGCCGCAGCGGTGGCGTTTACGGTGTTTGCCTTTTGGGGAAACTCCCGGAAAAGCCGTGAAAACCGGGCGGCGCAAGCCGAGGCTGTTTCTGACTGGATGACGTTTCAGGGAATGGCCTCAAGTTACGACCTTTCAGGTTTGCCTGTTACAGACGACAATGGGGAAACGATGTCCTTTGCCGACATAGGCGCGGGCGGAACGGCGGTGGGCATATATGTAAGCCGCACGCAATGCACGTCGTGCTGGGAAAGAGACCTGAAGGGAATAAAGGCGATAGCCGATACCGTGGAGGGAATGAAAGGGCCTTTTGTACTTGCCGACGGTTTCAACCCTCGCGACATCAAACTTATGAAAAAGGACAAGATGCTGAACTTGCCGGTATATGCCACGGCGCAGGAAAACAATGAGACGCTTTCGTATCTTGCCACTTCGGGCAGGACTTTTCTGTTTACAGTGCAGCCGCAGGGCAGGATGACAAACATCATTTTCTATGACAAGGCGATAGCCCCGTGTTTGGGCGGCTTTTTGCGGAAAGTCCTTAATGGCGCAAACACTGCAAAGGAAAACAACGGCAAGCCGACGGCGGGGCTTGACATAAAGAACCCGGTGATACATCTCGGTGAAATTCCGGCAAGAAGAAAGTTTGCTCTCGTGTACAGGCTGGAAAACAACAGCGGCAGGGAATGCGTGATAGAGGACGTGAAGGCTTCGTGCGACTGCATTTCGGGGGCGGAGCATCCCGACCGAATTGCGGCTGGCGGAACAGCGGAAATAAAGGTTACGTATGTTTCTACAGGTCTGGGAGACTTTATGCGGGATATAGAGGTAAAGACCAATTTGCGGTCTCAGCCGTATGTTTTGGAGTTTGACGGAACAATAAAATAATATGTACAACGGTCATGAAAACGGACTGCAGAATTAAACGTGACTTCGCGGAGGTTGTGGCTGCCGCATTTGTTGTGGCGGTGTTGGCAGGTTGTGGCGGCAAGCGGACGAGTGATGCCGCATTGCCGGTAGTGCAGCGGGAGAACACCCCGCCCACTGTGGAATATATGGTGCTCAAGCCCGGAGATTTCGCAGATGAGATATTGAGCAACGGCACATTGGCTTCGTGCAGGGAGGCGGAAGTAAAATGGAAGGCTACGGAGGAAATTGTCAGGGTGTTTGTAAAGGATGGCGACAGGGTGGCAAAGGGGCGGGTTTTGGCACAGCTGGACAAGACGGATGCGGAAGCCGGCGTGCAGCGGAGCAGGGACGAAATGGCCAAAGCCATGCTTGATATGCAGGACTTCCTAATAGGTCAGGGCTACCAGCTTTCCGACACCTCAAATATACCGGCAAAAATAAGGGATGTGGCACAACTGAGAAGCGGTTACCGCTCGGCGGTGCTTTCGCATAAGGCGGCAATGACGGTGCTGGGCAATACTACGCTGCGTGCGCCCATTTCCGGTGTGATTGCCAATCTCGCGGCAAAGGAACACAACGAGGCGGCGGCAGGAGAAGTGTTTTGCAAAATACTTGACAACAGCAGCATGAATGCCACATTCCCGCTTATGGAGGACGAATTGCATTCCGTTCCCAAAGGGACAAGAGTGGAGGTGGCGTTGGTGTCGAATGAAAAAGAGACAAGGGGCGGCAAGGTGGAAACCATAAACCCAGTGGTGAGTAGCGAAGGCTTGGCAAACGCAACGGCGGTCGTTAGGTCTGTTCCGCGAAATTGGTTTGACGGCATGAAAGTGTCTGTAAGAATACAAAAGATGAAACCTTCGATGCTTGTCGTACCTAAAAATGCCGTTGTCATAAGGGACGGTAAGCACGTGGCGTTTACCATACGCGGCGGCAAGGCGTATTGGAACTACGTAACCATAGGAATGGAGAACAGCCGCGAATACACAATAGAAACCGGACTTTCTTCGGGAGACAGCGTGATAGTGGCGGGAAACAACTATTTGGCGCATTTGTCCCCGATTATAATAGGGAGAAATGCCAGTGTTCCCCAAAGTGGAGGTGGAAAATAAGGCTTAAATAATATGGTGCGCTATCTGCTCGATCATGCCGTCTCGGTGTTTGTAACCACAGCCGTCCTTGTGGCTTTGGGTGTGCTGGCGTGGGTGTGCATTCCCACGTCTTTGCTTCCCGACATACCAGTTCCCGAAATAACTGTGAGGGTGGCGGACTCCCGCCTTTCAGCTCGTGAAATGGAAGATGCCGTTACTGCGCCTTTGCGCCAGCAACTGTCTCAAACCGGGCATTTGCAGGATATGGAATGCACGTCATCGGATGGGGAGAGTCGCATAAGGATGACTTTTGAATATGGCACGCGAATGGATTTGGCGTATGTGGAGGTGAACGAAAAGGTTGACGGTGCGATGAATTCCCTTCCCAAGGACTGTCCTCGCCCTTTGGTGTCGAAAATCAACGCTTCGGACATTCCCGTGTTCACGCTTGTGGTGTGTCCCAAAAGCAAGGCAGGGAACGCCAACGGCAATCGTTCTGAAATATCCGGCATTGTGAGGGATTTTGTACGTCCACGGCTTGAGCAATTGCCCGAAGTGTCCATGGCAGATGTTTCGGGAATTGCTTCGGAAAGCATTGTAATAAAACTGAATGCTGGTAAGGCAGCACAACTTGGCGTGGACAACAAGGCGGTTGAGGACGCTTTCAGGAACAACAACGTTGATGTCGGCACTGCCACGCTGAAAGACCGTGGAATGGTTTACAGTGTCAGAATGGAAGCTTCGTTAAAGTCGGCGGAGGAAATAGGGAATATATATATGTCGCGTGGCGGCAGAATGTTCCAGTTGAAAGACATTGCAGATGTGGGATACGTTACCGATGAGGGGGACGGCTGTGTATTCCATAACGGCAGCAAAGCGGTGGCTGTGAATGTCATGAAACGCCCGAATGTTAAAATGTCTGCATTCCGAAAACACGCGCATGAAGTTGTAACCTCGCTGCAAAGACAATTCCCCGAAACGGATTTCAGAATATTTAACGACCAGGCGCAGCTGCTTCAAGCCACAATAGACAATCTTGTGCAAAACTTGTGGTTGGGATTGCTGCTTGTGTTTGTTGTGTCTGCCGTATTTTTGCGCAATATGAGACTGCCGTTGATAGTGGCGGTGAGCATGGTTTCCGCCCTTGTGATAAGTGTGGGCGTGATGTATTTGTTTGGAATATCCTTGAACATAGTGTCTCTTGTTGGGCTTATACTTGCGGTGGGGATGATGATTGACAACTCTTTGATTGTCGCAGATGACATCACGCAGTATGTTCATGCCGGAATGCCTTTGTGCGACGCTTGCGCCAAAGGCACGAACGAGGTCATAACACCGATGCTCAGTTCCATGCTTACTACGGTGGTGGTGTTTTTCCCATTGGTGTTTGTTGACGGAATGGCAGGCGAGGTTTTTCGCGACCAGGCATATACAATAACCATTGGTCTTGCGGTTTCGTATTTGGTGGCGATAATGTTTCTTCCTGTGCTTTACAAGGTGGTATTCAGAAAGGCGCAATCAGCAGGAAAGGTTTCTGACGGCAAAATGGCGCGGTTTTACGACAAGGGCATAGAGTTGGTGTTCAACCGCAAAAAGACGTTTTTGGTAGCCACGGCGATGTCTCTTCCGCTGTGTTTGTTGCTTTATAAGCTGTTGTCTCATGAACTCATGCCCCACCTTGACAGACATGAGCTTGTTGCCGACATAGACTGGGGCAATGGCACAACTGTGGGAGAAAGTGGCGACAACACGCAAAGGCTTTTGGACGGCATCAGGGGAAATGCAACGGAAACCTATTCTTTGGTCGGAAGGCAGGGTTTTGCAAACGGCTCAACAAAGGAGCAGCAAACATCGCAGAGCCATTTGTTTTTTACCGTGGACGGCTCAGAAAAAAACACCAATAACTTGGAGAACAAAATTGGTGAGGTGATGCGCAGGGATTTTTCGCAGGCAGAATACACGCTGTCTCCGCCAATGTCCGTAATGGAGGCTGTGTTTCCTGCCGACCGAAAGCAGTTCGGTATAAAGGTGCGTGAAAGCGGGGCTGCTGTGCCAGAAGACAGCGTGGCTCTGTTAGGCAGGGAGCTGCATGGAATTTTGGGCGTTAAGGTTGCACTGCCCGAAACCAGACAGCAGATTGAAATAATGGCGGACAGACGGAAAATGAAACTGTATGGCATAGGAATGGAAGAAGTGGAAAAGGCTTTTTCTGGCTTTGCACGGGGAAACACTCTTGCGTCTGTCCAAAATGGCGGTCAGCTTGTGCCAGTGGTTCTGACGACTTCAGATGCGGGCGATATAGATACTCTTGTTTCACGCGGTATGGTTCGGAAAAGTTCAGGCGATGGAGTATATCCTGTGAAAAGTTTTATAAGTTTGAGGGAGGGGCGCGATTTTGGAAAGATAATGTCTGATTTTAACGGTCTGTATGTCCCAATCGGTTTTGACGGTGTAACGGATGTGGCAAAAGCCGGGAAAAAGGTTGATTCGGTAATGGCAGCTCATCCCCGTATGGAGTATTCTTTTTATGGCAGCGTTTTCAAGGTGCGTGAAATGCTGCGGAGCATGGCTGTAATCC
>CAVCON010000029.1:0-4242 GCA_963603805.1 Oscillospiraceae bacterium | reverse complement strand
GTAATCCTTTTTGTGTCGCTTGTGCTGATGTATCTTATAATGACGGCGCAGTTCGGTTCGTTTGTCCAGCCGCTTATACTTTTGACTGAGATACCTGTTGACATTGCCGCCGGGCTGTTGCTGTTGTTTTTGAGCGGGCACAGCCTTAACATTATGTCTGCAATAGGGCTTGTGGTTACTTGCGGTGTTGTGGTTAACGACTCCATATTGAAAGTTAATGTGATAAACGACTTGAGAAGCGGCGGAACAGAATTGAAAACAGCCATTCACGAGGCGGGGCGTAGGCGTTTGCGTGCAATAGTGATGACTTCGCTCACGTCGATATTTGCTATGGTTCCAATATTGTTCAGCTTTGACATTGGCTCGGAAATGCAGAAGCCGTTTGCCATAGCCATGATAGGCTCCATGGTCGTCGGCACTCTTTACAGCCTGTTCATCGTTCCCCTTCTTTATTGGTATGTGTATCGCAGAAATGAACCTTAAACAGTTGCGGTCATGAAATCGCGTTCAGGTTTTTCTTTTTCGGTTTTGGTTTATTTCCTCGGTCTTTCTGTGCTCGGGCTGTGTATGCTGCCTTTTCTCTCGGTAAAGGAAAGGCCTATGAAAAGAATGCAGGTTGTAAGCGTGTCGTTTTCCATGAGCGGTCAGTCGCCCTATGTCGTGGAGAAAAAGGTAACATCCGTACTCGAAGGTTCATTGGCGGAAATAGATGGCGTGAGCCGCATAAGTTCGGTGTCCCACTCTGACGGCGGGCGGGTTACACTCGTGCTTGACGACAAGGCTGATATGGACGCGGTAAGGTTTGAAGTTTCGCAAAACATACGCAATTTGTGGCAAAAAATGCCCCATGAGGCTGGCTATCCCTTTGTGGCGGCGCAATATTCCGATGCCAAGTCGGCAGAATCGTTTATGGTTTACGCTTTGACTTTTTCGGGCGCGCCCGAGGAGGTGGAGAAATATGTGGAACACTTTGTGCGCCCGCAGCTCGCGAGAATAAAGGGTGTGGAGAAAGTTGAAGTGTCGGGGTTGGGTCGCAGGGGGATTGTGGTGGAGTATTCCCCGGAAATTTTGGAAACTTGCGGATTGACTGCCGATGATATAAGGCGTGCGGTGTTGGCGGATAAGGGAGGGCGTTTCATTGAGTTTTCAAGGACAAATGCAAACGGCGGGAAAAGCAATGTGCGCGTATGTGTGTCCGGGAGTGTGCCGGAGGCGGGTGAACTGAAGGAGACGCTTGTCAGAAATTCTTCGGGGCAACTGTTCCCGCTCAAGAAAATTGCAGAAGTGAAAGAGGCGGAGATGGAAACTCCGGGCCGTTTCAGAATAAACGGACATACGGCTGTAACCCTGGCTCTGTATGCCGATGCCGGTGCAAACCAAATTCTGCTGAGTTCCAAGGTCAGGGAAACTGTGGGGCTTTTGTCCGCTTCGAAGCCGAAGGGATGCAGTGTGAGTCTTTTGAGCGATGCTTCGCAGGATGTTAAGGGCGAAATAGCCGATGTGGCTTCAAGGTCGTTTGCCGCTTTTGCCATATTGCTTCTGTTTGTGTTTGCAACCAACCGCAACCGCCGCTACCTGCTTGTGATAACCCTTGCGCTTGCCGCCAACCTTGCCGTAGCTTTCGTGTTTTACAAGATATTCAATGTGGAGATACAGGTGTATTCCATTGCCGGCATCGCAGTGTCGTTCGGGATGATAATCGACAACGCCTTGGTGATGACCGACCACTTGGTGTGCCGTGGCAAACTGGATATATTCACGGCAATTCTTGCCTCCACGCTTACCACCGTTTTTGCCTTGTCTGCCATATTTTTCCTTGACGGGCGGATGCGGCTTAATCTTGTTGATTTTGCGGTGATAATGATTGTAAACCTTGCGGTGTCGCTTGCTGTAGCCTTGTTCCTTGTTCCGGCATTGGTCGGGTGGCTTGGTTTGAAAAGGCGGGGCGGTGTGCCATTTGGCAGGATGCGTGCCGTGTGCCGGGCTGACAGGATTTATGTTCGTTTCATAAACATGGTGTCGGGACATCGGCGCATTATGGCTGCCATTGCGGTATTGGCGTTCGGTGTTCCGCTGTTTCTGCTTCCTGAACACGTTGACGGGGACGGCTTTGCCGCCAAAGCCTATAACTCCACGGTCGGGTCTTCTGCTTACTCTGTTGTCAGAAAGTATTCCGACCCTTTGCTCGGCGGCACGCTCCGTATGTTCTGTAAACGCTCGCTTGGCGGCGTGGAACGCCATTTCTTTGAGCAGGATGATTCCAAAATATTCATCAAAGCCTTTTTGCCACAGGGGGGCACGGTTTCCGAAATGGATACGGTCATGAGGCGGATGGAGAATGTATTGCGTTCGCAAAGTGGCGTGAGGATGTTCCGCACCGATTTTGACTCCCGCCGTGGAGACATTGTGTGCAATTTTACGGAAGAGGGTGTGGAGAACGGCACGCCGCGCAGGGTTGCCGATGTTGTGGCGCACGAGGCTGTGAACATCGGGAATGCCAACTGGGAGGTTATTGGCGCGGAGCGCAGGTTCAGCAATTTGGTGGAAAAATCAAGCCGTTCCTTCAGGATTTTGCTTTCAGGTTATAATTACGACAGGCTCACGGCTTATGCCGGATTGCTGGCGGACAGTCTGGCACGCCACCCAAGGGTTAGCGGCATACGTATAGTGCCGCCCGGGAGTGGCAGCGGCGGTTATGAGGAGTTCGCTTTGCGGGCCAATGACAGGCTGCTAGCCGCTTATGGCAACTCTCCGGCAGGTGCGTTCTCGTCTGTAACGCACCGCATCCCATACCGCTCCGCTTCCTACGGTGCGGAGGGCGGCGTGGTGGTAAAGCCTGCCGACGGGAGTGCGCCCGACTATTGGGGCGTTTCCAACTCTTATGTGAACATGGGGAAAAGTCTAGCGAAAGTGTCCCGCTTTTCTGAAATGTCGTTGAATAAAGTCCCTATGGATATATGCAGGGAAAACCAGTCCTATAAGCTTGTGCTGGAGTACGACTATATGGGGGACATCAGTTTGGCGGGCGATGTGCGGAAAGCCGAGGTGGAGAATTTCAACAGAATGCTGCCCAAGGGATACTATGCTGAGGAGACTGGGTATGACGGTGCGGAAGACGAAGGCTCTTTCCCATATATGGCTTTGGTGCTTGTGGTGTTGGCTGTGTATCTGATATGTGCCGTCTTGTTCAATTCTTTCAGACTGCCGTTAATTGTGGTTTCCGTGATACCGCTTTCGTTTATAGGCATTTTCATCAGTTTCCGCATATTTTCCATACCGCTGAACCAGGGCGCAGTGGGGGCGTTCATACTGCTCGGGGGGCTTACCTGTAATTCCGTCATTTATATTCTGAGCGATTATAAGGCTTATTGCAGGAAAGGTTTCGCGAGTATGGCGGCGTACATAAAGGCATTCAACGGAAAGATAGTCCCCATAATGATGACGGTGCTTTCAACCGCACTCGGTTTCCTGCCGTTCATGGTGGGCTGCTCACGCGATTCGTTTTGGTATTCCCTTTCGGTCGGGACAGTTGCAGGACTTGTGGTTTCTATGATAGGGCTTGTGGTCTATACCCCGCTTTTCATTTCTCATAAGAATTCCGGCAGTAGGGTAAAGAATGTGTGATTAGTGGTGAAAGCATCGAAACAGCCCACCGCGTGAGTCGGTTTCCTCAAAAAATCAAGAAAAAGCTAATAAGTTGTATCACAGGATTTTATGTTAGAACGAAAATCTTTTGCAAGTTGTTGTTTTTCAGGGGTTTGCAAGCGGCGAAAAAAGGTCTGATGTAGTCTGGATTATATCAGACATAATTTTTTCTACATAGGACATAGTTTTTCCTATATCAAATGTAATTTTCGCGGAATTTTAGGAAAGGTGTCGATTTTGTATTTGCGAGAATAATGTGAACGATGCATGTTGGTTGTTGATTGCAACGGTATATATGTAGGGGCGTATTGCATACGCCCTGTGCGCCGCCGCATGAACCGCACTGCAAATCTCCGCCACAACATTCAAAATCCGTACAATTCGGGCGTATGCCATACGCCCCTACGGCGGTGCAATTTGTTGATAGATTGTGCGTTGTGTATGCGTGTGGCGCAATTTCCTGATTTGTTGTGCTTCGTATGTTCATGACGTGCATTGCGTCCTCCCATGCGCTGCCGCCTGTCCTGCCGCGTGGGACAATAGTTGCTGATTTTGCCATGCAATCCCCTTTTCGCGCATTATTTGTTGCGTGTATGC
>CAVCON010000028.1:0-18213 GCA_963603805.1 Oscillospiraceae bacterium | reverse complement strand
AGGGGCGTATTGCATACGCCCTGTATGCCACCGCGTAAATCGCAACGCAAACCACCAACGCGACATTGCCAATCCGCGCAATTCGGGCGTATGCAATACGCCCCTACAAATGGCGCAATTTACTGGTTGACTGGGGGAATGGCGTTTGCACGGTATATCGCATACACCATGTACGCCACCGCATAAATCGCATCGCAAACCACCGCTACGATATTGCAAATCGGCGCAATTCAGGGCGTATGCCATACGCCCCTACGGCGGTGGAATTTTGTTGGCTGATTGGATGTTGGGTGTTTGTATGGCGTATTACATACGCCCTGTATGCCACCGCATGAACCGTATCGTAAGCTGCTGCTACAATATTGTAAATCGGCGCAATTCAGGGCGTATGCCATACGCCCCTACGGCGGCGCAATTTGTTGAATGATTGGATTCTATTTGCTCATAAAGGCGTGCGACATACTTTCGAAAGTCCCTTATAGTGAACTCACGTAAAAACATTTGGTGGGAGGCTTTCAGTGTATTGTGAGGTCTGCCACAACCGGCAGGTGGTCTGACCCCGGACGTATGGTTTTCAATTCCTCGTCAACAGCATCGTATTCGTTCACGATAAAGTGGGGCGTGAGGAAAATGTAGTCCATTCTGCGTATGGGGTTGAGCGTTCTGAAGTTGTGGTAAGTGCCGTCCTTGCCAATGCGGTGCAGCGCGATGTCGTGCGCGTCTTTCATTTTGCCTCTTATGGCGGCAGGGGCGGGCTTGTATTGCTGCGCAAAAAGGTCTGCGGTTACTATTGCCGGTTTGTTTTTGGCAATCTTTTTCATTTGCTGCAAAAGAGCTTCCGCTTCTTTTGCCGTGCGAAGATAGGCGTTGAAGACATAAAATGTTTTCCTGCCTTCTGCCTCCTTGAACTTCGCCCAAGTGCAGGAATGGGGCGTTCCATCGTAATTGTTCTCTTGCGTGAGGCTCATTTGCCCCCATGACAACAATTTAAGTCTTTCGGGGTTGTAAAGAATTGCGTGCGGAATGCTGTCGGGCTTTGAAATCGTGGAGTAGCCGCACTGTTTGGCAAGTTGTGAAACCTGCCATGAAAAAGCCCTTTGCGTCCCGATTATGTCGATGTGGCAGTCTTTAATAAGATGTCTGATTTGCGTTATTCTGCTTTTCCACCGTTCGAGCCTGTTTTGCGGCGGCGTTGTCTCGGGCAGGATGCTGTATGTGGCAATGCGTATCTGGTCTTTCCCAAGGGCTTCCTTGCTTACAATGTCTTTGCTTGGCTCAATTTTGCGCGGCCATTCCGCCTCCACGCTTTCCACCACTTGTGCATTCAGCAAAATGGCGGAAGAAATGATCCAAAACAGTGCAAGCAATTTTTTCATGTGCCGCTACATTAATTCGAGGGTGTAGAAATAAATAACCACGCACGGTATGGCGAGCAGGGAACTGTCGAAGCGGTCGAGGGCACCGCCGTGTCCGGGCAGGAATTTCCCGCTGTCCTTAACGCCGAGCGTGCGTTTCAGCTGGCTTTCCACCAAGTCGCCCCACGTTCCGAACACCACAACTACGGCTGCCATTCCCAACCATCTTGGCAGGGGCATCACAGGGAAGAAGTGGGCGAACGCGAGAGAGGAGGCGAGCGTGAGTATTGCGCCGCCAACGCTGCCAATCCACGATTTGTGCGGGCTTATGGATGGGAACAGTTTTAGCGGTATGTATTTCTGCAACAGCGAACCGAAGCAGTAAGCCCCCATGTCGTTCATCCAAAGAAAAACCATTACGGCGAGGGGAAAGGCATATACATAGCTGACGCTTGCATAATAGGGATTGTTGCGGAAGGCTATGACATTGATTAACGCCATTGGTAGGGCAATGTAAAGCTGTGAGGCAAAAGCCATCGCCCAATTGCCCAAAGGATTTGGGCGTTTGAGGTAGAGTTCGCTAATCAGCAGGTAAGCGGTGGTTACAACGTATGGCACGAAAATCATAGCCCCTGCGGCGGCTGTGGTGAAAGCCATGACGGCAAGGAAAAGATACACCGCCGCCACAGTGCATATCATGCGGTTCACCTGCAAGCCTTTCCTGTTGTTTACAAGGGTGCAGAATTCCCACACGCATACTGCCGAGATGGCGGCGTAAAGCACCACGAACGACACTGCGCCGCAGTATATGGCGGCAACGGTAACTATTACGAAAAGAACACCCGATATTGTGCGCGTGGCGAGATTGCTCATTGTTATACTCCTTTTTATTTCACCTCTTTATTGTTTTCGCCGGCTAATTTCTCCGCCTTGGGGATATTGTCTTCGTCCTTTTCGGATTTCTTCGCCAGCTGCTCCTGCTCTTCCTGCAATATCTCGTCAGCGCGGCTTGCCCACGGACGTTTTCCGAATATCTCCTCAACGTCTTTGGCGAAAATAACCTCGCGCTCCTCAAGCACGGCGGCAAGTTTTGCATGCCCCGACTTGTGCTCCTCAAGCAGTTGTTTCGCCCTTTCGTATTGGCGTGAAATCAGGGCGGAAACCTCGCTGTCGATGGTCTCGGCAGTTTTGTCGGAGTACGGTTTCTCGAACTGGTATTCCTGATTGTTGTAATAGCAGAGGTTGTATAGCTTTTCGCTCATGCCGAGGTACGCCACCATTCCGTATGCGCGTTTCGTTACTGTCTCAAGGTCGTTGAGCGCACCTGTGGAGATGTGTCCCGTAAACAGTTCTTCGGCAGCGCGTCCGCCGAGTGTGGCGCACATTTCGTCTTCCATTTGCTCTTTAGTGGTGATGTTTCGTTCTTCGGGAAGATACCACGCCGCCCCAAGAGCTTGTCCGCGCGGCACTATCGTAACCTTTACGAGCGGGCTTGCATATTGCAGGAACCATGATATGGTGGCGTGTCCCGCCTCGTGCATGGCGATGGTGTGCTTCTCCTCCTGCGTCATCACCTTTGTCTTTTTCTCTAATCCGCCTATAATCCTGTCAACGGCATCAAGGAAGTCCTGCATCCCGATTGCGGGCTTGTTGTGGCGTGCCGCGATTAGGGCCGCCTCGTTGCATACGTTCGCGATGTCAGCTCCCGAAAATCCCGGCGTTTGTCTTGCCATCAAGTCCACGTCAACGGTCTTATCCATTTTCAGCGGCTTCATGTGTACGAGGAATATCGCCTTTCTCTCGCTCAGGTCGGGCAGGTCAACGTGTATCTGCCTGTCAAAACGCCCGGCCCTAAGCAAAGCCTTGTCGAGAATGTCAACTCGGTTTGTCGCCGCCATTACTATAATGCCGGAGTTTGGGCTGAAGCCGTCCATTTCGGTAAGCAGCTGGTTCAGCGTGTTCTCGCGCTCGTCGTTTCCGCCCATGGCGGGGTTCTTTCCGCGTGCGCGGCCAACGGCATCTATCTCGTCTATGAATATTATTGACGGTGCTTTTTCCTTTGCCTGCCTGAACAGGTCGCGCACACGGCTTGCGCCCACGCCAACGAACATTTCCACAAAGTCGCTTCCCGAAATCGAGAAGAACGGCACGTCAGCCTCGCCGGCAACGGCTTTGGCGAGAAGGGTCTTTCCTGTTCCCGGAGGTCCGACAAGCAGTGCGCCTCTTGGAATTTTACCTCCGAGGTCGGTGTATTTCTTCGGGTTCTTTAGGAAGTCCACAATTTCCTGCACTTCGCGCTTTGCGCCTTCCTGTCCTGCAACGTCCTTGAACGTTATGTGCTTGCCCTGCTTTTTCTCAAAGAGCTGCGCCTTGCTTTTGCCAACGTTGAACACGCCGCCGCTTCCGCCGCCACTGCCCATTCTGCGCATGAAAAACATCCATAGAGCTACGAGCAGCAATATAGGCAGCAGGTTTATCAGTATGTTCAAAAACATATTGGAGTCCTGAATGTAGGAGACGTGCCCTTTGAAATGCCCGGCTTGAGTCTCGGCATCGACAAACTCCTCCACCTTGTCAACCGACGGGTATTTTGTCGAAACGGTCGGGGCTTTGCCTATCTGTTTTGAACTTTGCTTGAACACGTCGCGGAAGTGTTTTCCGTCAACGTACATCTTCAGTGTGCCGTCGCCCTTGTTCACCTCCAGACGCTTGGCATAGCCTTTCGCCACGTAGCTCTTGAATACGGTGTAGTCCACTTCGCGGTCAATGCTGCTTCCGCCGCCGACGTTTGTGAACCACATGAAGCCAAGTACGCCTAATATAATAATGTAAACCCAATTCAGATTGAACTTGGGCATATTCTGTTTGGGTTTGGGATTTTGCGGGTTCATTTCCTGTTGTTATTCTATGTCGGGGATGTTTGTCAGCTTGGCATCGGCCCAAAGGTGTTCAAGGTCGTAAAAATCCCTCTCCTCGGGCTGGAATATGTGTACGAAAATGTCGTTGTAGTCCATTACAATCCACACTCCGTTCTCAACTCCCGAAACGGCGAACGGTTTTGTGGCGCAGTTTTCGCGCAGCTTGTCGCCCACCGACTTTGTTATGGCTGTAGTTTGGTTTGCCGAATTTCCCTGGCATATAACGAAGTACTGGCAGATGCTCGTCTCTATGTCTGTGAGGTCCACCACTGTGATTTTACTTCCTTTCTTGTCCTGAATGCCTTCAATGATGTTTTTGAGGAGTTCTTTTGTATTGTCCATCTATTATTTATATGTATTGGCTGCAAAGGTAGATGTTTTTACGCATATACCGTCTTGAATGCACTTAAATAATGTTTGCAAACCCGGACAACGAAAAATTTTTGCAAGAAAATATGGCGGAAATTTTGCGGTTTCAAATAAAGTCCTTATTTTTGCAATCGAATTCGGGACGAGTTCAACATTTGTTTGGGATATGGTGTAATGGTAACACTGCAGATTCTGGTCCTGCCTTTCCTGGTTCGAGTCCGGGTATCCCAACAACCAATCGCCTGCTGACAAGTCAGCGGGCGATTTTGGTATAAGTACATTTGGTTTCAGTCAACACAAAGAGAATAATATGACAATAAGGAAAGCCGGAAAGAAAGACGTGCCGTTGATACTCGCTTTCATCAAGGGCATCGCGAAATACGAGAAAATGGAGAACGAGGTGCTCGCCACCGAGGAACTGCTCAACGAATGGCTGTTCGAGAAAGGCATAGGCGAGGTGATTTTCGCGATGGAGGATGACAAGGAAGTCGGTTTCGCGCTGTATTTCCACAACTTCTCGACCTTTGTTGGCAAGGCGGGGCTTTATCTCGAAGACCTGTATGTATATCCCGAACACAGGGGCAAAGGCTATGGCAAGGCGTTGTTTCTTGAACTCGTGAAAACCGCCGTGGAGCGCGGATGCGGCAGAATGGAGTGGGTTTGCCTCAATTGGAATCAGCCGAGCATAGATTTTTACCATTCAATGGGGGCGGTGTCAATGGACGACTGGAAAACCTATCGCCTTACCGAGGACAAGCTGCATAAGCTCGCGCAAGGGTAAATGAATTGCATACGCCCTGAATTGCGCGGATTTTGCACATCATCGGCAATGGTTTTACGTGGTTGCGGTGCGGTTTATGCGGTGGCGTACAGGGCGTATGCGATATGTATTACAAACATATAAAGGTAGTTAATCAGAAAATTGCACCGCTTGTAGGGGCGTATTGCATACGCCCTAAATTGCGCGGATTTGCAATGTTGCGACGGAGGTTTGCGTGCGGTTCATGCGGTGGCATACAGGGCGTATGCCATACGCCCCTACATATATACCGTATGCAATCAATAAACAACATACACCGTTCATATAATTTCCGCAAAACCAAAAACGATGCCCTTTCCTATACTCCTCGAAAACTACATAGGACGTAGGAAAAACTATGTCCGACGTAGAAAAAATTATGTCTGATATAATTCAAACTACATCAGACCTTTTTTTCGCCGTTGCAAACATCTGGAAAACAATAACTTATAAAGGATTTGTAATTTCTATGCAACTCGCGCAAAATCAATGTGTTACGTGTTTTTGCCGCGTGGGCGGCGCGGATGTGTGCTTTCTCGCGGTTTTAATGTAACTTTGCGGAGAAATAACCATAAAGATTTTCAAGACCATGAAACGGAAACTTTTTGCGGTGCTGGTTGCGGTGGCTGTGTGCCACGCGCTTGTAGCCGCCACTCCGCGCAAGAACCTCGCAAAGAATGAGGGGATGCGCATTTTCAAGGAACTTCTGTGCAAACCGTCGGCATTCCCCATTTCGTTCACATACAACGGGAAAGACTATAAGGGACTTGGCGGTTTCAAGGTGCTGGAGCGCACCGTAAACGACGTGCCAGGCGGAAAGGAGGCGGTGATGCGCCTTGCCGTTGACGAAAAGGTGGAGGTGAAAACCGTTGCCGCCTACAACGAGGAGTTTGGCGAGGTGGAATACACGGTGTGGTTCTCGAACGTTGCCCGTGATGGGGCGAGCGCGGTGGTGGAGAACGTGAATGCCGCCAATATGGAGTTCCGTGGCGGTGCGTCGCTTGTTCGCGGCTGTTTGGGAGACCATGCCAACCTTTACGCGCAATACAGCCATGATTTGCAGAAAAAACCGCTTGATTTCCGCTCTGACGGCGGAAGGGCGACCCACATAGTTTTTCCATACTTCGACCTTGTTCACGGCAACGGCGGCACGCTGCTCGCAATAGGTTGGGCAGGCACGTGGAACACGCGCTTTGAGGCCACATCAAAATCTGTGAAATGGACGGCGCAAAGCTGCAACGGCTTCCGCTCCGTGCTGCTTCCGGGAGAGAGCGTGTGCACCGCGCTTGTGGTGATGCTTCCGTACAAGGGGCGCAACGGCGATGACGCAACCAACCTTTGGCGCGAATGGTTCGTGAAATATAATATGCCAAAGGCGAATGGTGCGGGCGAGCCTGTGAAGCCATTCTCCACAGCCTGTTTTGCTGCCGACACGGGGCTGCCAAATTCCGACGGCAGCGTGTCGGAGCGTTTCTATACATGGCGGCGCACACTCGACAGGCTTGTGTATGAAAACGTGATACCCGACTTCCGCTGGTTTGACGCGGGCTGGTACTCCGACCCGGCGGGAAAAACTGTCGCCGCCGACTGGTGGGGCACTATTGGCTCGTGGGAGCTTGACAGGGTGAAGTGGCCGGGAAACACGTTCCGCGAGTCCAACGACGCTTGCCATTCCCACGGCATGAAAGTGCTGATGTGGTTTGAGCCGGAAAGGGTTACGCACGTGGAAGACCTTGTGAAGAATTACGGCTACAAGGCGGAGTGGGCAATCTCGAACGGAAAGGGAGTGATAACAAACGACCTCGGCAACCCGGAATGCCTTAAATGGACGCTCGGAAGAATAACGAAAACGTTGGGCGAGCATGGGGTTGACCTTTTCAGGGAGGACAACAACAGCGATCCTGGCACAACGTGGCCCATGATGGACGGCGAACAGGGCAAAAAGCTCGGCAAACCGCGCAACGGCATCACCGAGAACAAGGCGGTGCAGGGACATTATGCCCTGTGGGACGGAATAATAGACTATTGCGCCAAAAACGGCAAATGCACCTATATCGACAACTGCGCATCGGGCGGCGGACGCAACGACATAGAGTCCCTGCGCCGCAGCATCCCTTTCCTGCGCAGCGATGCCGACCGCACGACAACGGCTTTGAGGCTTTCGATGAGCTCCACGTTCAACAAATGGATTCCCTACAGCGGTGCTTCCACCAAGGAGTCGGCTGACCAGCTTGCAAACGGCGCGGCGGGAGGCAGCAACAGTTATATAACCCGCGCTTCGTGGCTTGCGGTGTACAATCTTTCGGAGAGCTACACCCACGACGTGCTTCTTGACTACAACCGCGTGCGCAAAACCCTCGGGGAGTGGCGCAAGTACAGCCATCTGCTTTCCAAGGATTTCTATGTGCTCACCCCATGGCACAGCGGTACAGACACGAGCGGCTGGACGGTGTTTGTGTATAACGACCGCGAAAGCGGGGAGGGCGTTATTGAGGCTTTCAGGCAGGAGAGCAATAAGGATTCCGTGTTTATGGCAAAGCTGCCGTTTGCGGAGGCAAAGGCGAAATACACCTTGGAGAATGAGGACACCGGCGAGAAGCTGTCGCTTTCGGGAGCGGCACTTGCGGGCAATGGACTGCGCATACAGCTCGACGCGCCCAAGTCATCGGCTGTTTGGCATATAACGAAAGAACAATAATCGCTATATTTGCAGTGGCATATTTTGACTAAAACAAAACCAAATCATAAATGTATATAAGAAACTTGCGTAAAATTCTTTCTGTATGCCTCTTGGCTGCGGGGCTTGGCGTTTCCGCACAAAAGGTTTACAACATTTACCCCATTCCGCAGGAGCTGGTGCGAACGGAAGGCTCGTGCCGCTTCACCCCGACCGTTACCGTGATAGCCGAGAAGGGCATAGACGAACCCACAAAGGCGAGAGCGACCGAAGTGTTGCGTGAGCATGGGCTGAAAGCCGTGTTCGCGAAAAAGGCGACCAATGGCAACGCCGCAATATACCTTGGCGTGAACGGCTCAAAAGGCGTTGCGGACAAGATGGCGAAGAAGCTCGCCCTGAAGCGCGACATTTTCGGCAACAAAAAGTTCGACCGCCACATTCTTTCCCTTACCGCCGCCGGCGGGTTGGCAAAACTTGTGGTGCTTGGTGAGAACACAAACGCCGTGTTCTTCGGCCTGGCAAGTCTGGAGCAGATGCTCGACAACGGTACTGATAACTTGCCGTGCGCTACCATATACGATTATGCCGACATAAAGGACCGTGGCGTAATAGAAGGCTACTACGGAATGCCTTATTCGGTTGAAGTTACCAAGGATTTGCTGCATTTCATGATGCGCTATAAGATGAATTCTTATATGTATGGCGCAAAGAGCGACGCATACCATTCGCAATATTGGGACAAACCTTATCCCGCAACTCTTACCGAAGAACAAAAATCCATGGGATGCTTCACCGCCGACAACATGAAGGAAATCTGCAAGGTGTCGGCTGCCACAAAAGTGAACTTTATATGGGCAATCCACCCGGGAAAGGCTTTCACGGGAAAGGACGACAACGTGATAGACCGCATAATGGGCAAGTTTGGGCTTATGCACGGTTTGGGCGTGCGCCAGTTTGCCGTGTTTGTTGACGATGTGGGCGTTCCCACCGATGCTCCCACGCTTGCGCTCAACGCAAAACGCCTCACCGACTTGCAGAACGCCATGGACAAGAAGTGGAACTTCAAGGGCGCAACTCCAGCCGACACACTGAAACCGCTGCATTTTGTGCCGCAGCTTTACGCATACGGATGGGAGAAGCCGCAAACGAGGGTGAACTTCTACAAGGCTCTCTCGAACACGCCGCACAAGACGCAGGTTTACATCACAGGCAAACAGGTTTGGACAGTTCCGAACAACAACGACCTTGATGTGGTGGAGACCGACTTTGGAAGGGGTGTGGCATGGTGGTGGAACTATCCGTGCAACGATAACGCCGATGCGTGGACTTTCCCTGCCGATATGTATTCCAACTTTGTTGATATGCCCGAGATTGACGGCAATTCAACGCTTCCCAAAAGCCTTGAACATTGCGCCTCGCTGCTTAGCAACCCGATGCAGCAGGGCGAAATTGCCAAGATACCCCTTTTCAGCATAGCCGACTTTGCTTGGAACAACAGCGAGTTCAACAGCGTGGAAAGCTGGAAGGCTGCGCTTCCGGCGGTGATAGGCAGGAAAGATTACGCAAAGGCTCTCCAGAACATCATCCCCTACCTGCGCGTGAACGACCCCGAGGAACTTGGCGCAATGATTGCCGCATACAAGAACGGCGGGGACGCTGCGCAACTGAAGTCAGTCCTTAAAAACATCGAAAGGAACTGCGTGGCTCTTGGCGGACTGAAATTTTCATCAATAAAGGCGCAATCGCTTTTTTACGACGACATCCGTCCGTGGCTGCTCAAGTTGGAGGCAACGGCAAATGTCGCAAACGAACTTATCGACATCGTCGCAATGCCGAATGGGGACGCGGCAAAGAAAACACGCTATGAGGCTGCCGCAGCAAAGGCTAAGGCTTTGAGCGAAGCCCCGGAATTTAGCGTCCTTGCCCTTGAAGGAATGGGCGGGGGCATAGGTAAGCAGGTGTATAACGTGCAGTTTGCGAAAAAGCACCTTACGCCGTTTGTCGCATACCTGTTGGAAAAGGCGAAATAACCGTCGCTTTTCATAAAACAAAAGTCGGGAGCAGGGCGTGCCTTGTTCCCGATTTTTCGTTTAATCGCATTCGGCAGCCAGTTCAAAGTGGCATTTTATTATACCCAAATCAACTTTCGAGTAAGTGCCTTTGCCGGCTGTGAACACCGCTTTGCCGTCATCGCCAAGCGAAATGCGGAAGTTCTGCCTGTTCAGTGCCGTGGGGGCGAGCAGCGTGGCTTCCACGCCACGCTTGAACCAGTCGGGCGGATTTGGAACATCGCATACGTCGGAATAGGCCTTCGACTTATGGGGCTTGCCTTGCGAAGCCCCATATCCCAACGCTATCACCGCCACAAGGCGATGCCCTTGTGGGAGGTGCTTTTTTGCCGCTTTTTTGCTGAACGTCATTCCCACCCAACAGGTGTTCAGACCGAGGGTTTGGGCAAGCAAAACAAGCCGCTCGCCATAAAAACCGCAAAGTTCCTCGCTGTTTTCAACCGTTGGCGGAGTTGAGACGATGATACAATTATATATGTTGCGGAATTTGCCGTAGCGTGCGAGAAAGCTCTTGAACACGGAGGGGTCGTTCTTGACCAGTTTCATGCAAATGCCGCTTTGGGCGTTGCATCTTTTTATTTCTTCCTCCAAAATGGCAAGTTTTCCGTCTTCCACCGGCTTGTCGGTATAAGTCCTTACGGAATGGCGCAGCGGAATTGCTTCTGCGAGTTTCATGACTTGAAATGTTTGGGGGCAAAAGTAGGGAAAGTTTTGTTTTCGCGGAAACAGGACGCTTGGCTTTTTGCCTAAAAAATTGCAAGAATGCCCCGAATTTGATTAATGCTTTGGTTTCCAAGGAAATAACCGAATGCAAGGTGCTCTGCGTAACGGTTTGTTTTTCAGACGTTTGAAAGAGCCGAAAAAAGGTCTGATGTAGTTTGAATTATATCAGACATAATTTTTCCTACGTCCTATGTAGTTTTTCCTACATCAAATATAATTTTAGCGATATTGGTTTTGCGCCATTTGTAGGGGCGTATTGCATACGCCCTGTACGCCACCGCATGAACCACACCGCAAACCGCCGTCACAACATTGCAAATCCGCGCAATTTAGGGCGTATGCAATACGCCCCTACAAGCGGTGCAATTTTCTGATTAACTACCGTTTATGCATTTGTAATACATATCGTATACGCCTTGTATACCACCGCATAAACCGCACCGCAAACCGCCACCACAACATCGCAAAGCGGCACAATTTAGGGCGTATGCCATACGCCCATACAATAATGCAAATTGTTGGTTATTTGTGCTTTGATTATCTATAATAGTGTGTTGCATACTGTCGTTTGAACCGTGTTGACAAACAGTACGCATGATTGGATTTTGGAAGCCATTCCCCCGAACCCATTTAAGGGTGGGCTGTCGGGCAACCGTGTGGCACATTGTTTTGCCAAGTGCTGTTTATAGTCTCTTGCAAAAGTTTGCACGTTTGCTGTGATTGTGTGTTATTTTGTCAGCTAATATAGCCGAAAATCGTTAAATCATTCGTTTTTGCTTGTTTTTTCGCCCTCAAATACCTACTTTTGCTAATGACATAGAAATTGCATATATACTCCGAACAGGATAAGGTAATGACTGAAAAGATGAAAATACAACTAAGGAGCGCCTTCTCCACTGAAGGAAGGAAAATGGCGGGTTCGCGTGCCCTGTGGGTTGCCACGGGAATGAAGCGCGAGCAATTCGGCAAGCCTATAATTGCGATTGCCAACTCGTTTACACAATTTGTTCCGGGACATACGCACCTTCACGAGGCAGGTCAGCTTGTAAAGAAAGAAATAGAGAAACTCGGTTGCTATGCTGCCGAGTTCAACACGATAGCCATAGACGACGGCATTGCGATGGGGCATGACGGAATGCTTTACTCGCTTCCCTCACGCGACTTGATAGCCGACTCCGTGGAGTATATGGTGAACGCCCACAAGGCAGACGCGCTTGTGTGCATAAGCAACTGCGACAAGATAACCCCGGGAATGCTTATGGCGGCGATGAGGCTTAACATCCCCACAGTGTTTGTGTCGGGAGGCCCAATGGAGGCCGGCAGATGGAACAACCAGAACATCGACCTCATAACGGCAATGGTTAAAGGCGCGGACAAGAGCGTTTCGCAGGAAGAACTGAACCAGATAGAGGAACATGCCTGTCCCGGATGCGGATGCTGTTCGGGAATGTTCACGGCAAACTCGATGAACTCGCTGACCGAGGCGATAGGACTCGGACTGCCGGGGAATGGAACCATACTCGCGTCGCACGTGAACCGTCTGCAACTGTTCAAGGACGCAGCCAAGCTGATAGTGGAGAACGCTTATAAATATTATGGCGAGGGCGACGAGAGCGTGCTGCCGCGCAGCATCGCCACAAGGGAGGCTTTCTTGAACGCCATGGCTCTTGACATAGCCATGGGCGGCTCTACGAACACAATATTGCATTTGCTTGCCGTGGCAAACGAGGGTGGCGTTGACTTCAAGATGAAAGACATTGACGCTTTGAGCCGCAAAGTACCTTGTTTGTGCAAGCTCGCCCCCAACACGCAGAAGTACTCCGTGGAAAACTGTAACCGTGCGGGCGGCATTCTCGGCATTCTTGGCGAACTGGCAAAGGGCGGCTTGCTCGACACGTCCGTAAGACGTGTTGACGGAATGACGCTCGGAGAGGCGTTAGCAAAATATGACATAACAAAAGAGAATATAGATTGCGAGGCTTCGCGCATATACCACAGCGCACCCGGCAGAAAGTTCACCACAACAATGGGCTCGCAGGACGCACAGTGGGAGACGCTTGACACAGACCGCGCCGAAGGCTGCATTCGCGACCTTGGACACGCCTATTCAAAAGACGGCGGACTGGCGGTGCTTTTCGGAAACATAGCAAAAGACGGATGCGTTGTCAAGACTGCCGGCGTGGACGAGTCTATTTGGCATTTCCAAGGTCCTGCAAAGGTTTTCGACTCGCAGGAAGACGCTTGCGAAGGCATTCTTGGCGGCAAAGTCAAGAGCGGCGATGTGGTCGTGATTACTCATGAGGGTCCTAAGGGAGGTCCGGGAATGCAGGAAATGCTTTATCCCACATCCTATATAAAGAGCATTCACCTTGGCAAGGAGTGCGCCCTTATAACCGACGGACGGTTCAGCGGCGGAACTTCGGGACTCAGCATCGGACATATATCGCCGGAGGCTGCTTCGGGTGGCGCGATAGGCAAAATTGTTGACGGGGACATTATTGAGATAAACATCCCCGAACGCACCATCAACGTACATCTTTCAGACGAAGAGCTTGAAGCGCGTCCGCAAGTGCCGTTGAAGCGGAACCGCACTGTGTCGAAAGCTTTGCGTGCCTATGCGGCAATGGTAAGCTCTGCCGACAAAGGCGGCGTAAGAATACTCAAAGACGAATGAAATGGGGAATGAATTGATTTCCGGCGCAGAAATACTCATACGCTCTCTTATCGACGAAGGCGTAACAACCGTGTTCGGCTATCCCGGCGGTGCAATTATGCCTGTATATGACAAACTTTACGATTACCAAGGCAAGCAGATAAACCACATTCTGGTGCGCCACGAACAGGCGGCGACACACGCAGCCGAGGGTTATGCGCGTGTCAGCGGTAAGGTGGGTGTGGCGATAGCCACGAGCGGTCCGGGTGCGACCAATACCATTACGGGCATAGCCGATGCCATGATGGACAGCACGCCAATGGTTGTCATTACGGGGCAAGTGGGTGTTGGCGCACTTGGAACGGACGCTTTTCAGGAATGCGACGTTGTGGACATAGCCCAGCCTATATCAAAATGGGCGTATCAGATAAGAAGTGCGGAAAAGGTGGCGTGGGCTGTGAGCCGTGCGTTTTATATTGCCCGCAGCGGACGACCCGGTCCTGTTGTTCTCGATTTCACGAAAAACGCACAGACAGAGCTGGCGGAATACGAAAAACGTAATATCAGCTTCATCCGCAGTTATCAGCCTGTTCCCGAACATACGCCCGAGGCAATCAAAGAGGCGGCGCAGCTTATAAACGAAAGTTGCAAGCCGCTCGTACTCGTGGGGCAGGGCGTGCAGCTTGGCGGCGCACAAAAGGAGTTGCAGGAATTTATAGAGCGCATTGACGCTCCTGCGGGCTGCACATTGCTCGGACTTTCCGCGCTCCCGAGCAGCCACCCTCTGAATGTGGGAATGCTGGGTATGCACGGAAGTTATGCCGCAAACGTAAAGACACAGGAATGCGACCTGCTAATCGCCGTGGGAATGCGCTTTGACGACCGTATAACAGGAAAGTTGAGCACATACGCAGGGCGCGCCAAAAAGATACACTTTGACATAGACCCGTCGGAGATTAACAAAAATGTTTCTGTTGACGTGCCTGTGCTGGGCGACTGCAAGGAAACGCTTGCCGAGGTAACAAAACTTCTGAAGCCAGGCAATCACAAGGCGTGGCGCGAGAGTTTTGAACAATTCAAGGATATAGAGAACGAAAAAGTAATAATCCCCGAAATTCATCCCACATCTGGCCCGCTCCGCATGGGAGAAGTTGTGAACGCCGTTACGGAAGCCACAAACAACGAGGCAATACTCGTAACCGATGTGGGACAGAACCAAATGATGTCGGCACGCTATTTCAAGTTCTCCAAAAACAACAGCATTGTAACTTCGGGCGGAATGGGGACTATGGGTTTCGGACTTCCTGCCGCCATAGGCGCGACATTCGCCGCCCCCGACAGGACAATTTGCTTCTTTACCGGCGACGGAGGATTGCAGATGACGATAGAGGAGTTTGGCACTATAATGGAGCAGCACTCGCCTGTGAAGATTATATTGATGAACAATAATTTCCTCGGCAACGTGCGGCAGTGGCAGGAACTGTTCTTCGAGTCGCGCTATTCGTTCACGCGGATGATGAATCCCGATTACGAGAAGATAGCTTCGGCGTACAACATACCGTGCTGCACAGTCGTTGACCGCAAAGACCTTGCGGCGGCAGTGAAGGAAATGGTGGAGACCGAAGGTCCGTTCCTTTTGCATACGGCAGTGGCAGAGGAGGAGAATGTCCTGCCGATGTGCTTCCCCGGACACGATGTGGACGATATGCTGCTTGAACAGAAATAAACCGCAAAGTTTACAATCATGCAATCAGACGAAACATTATATACACTGATAATTTTCTCCGAAAACCTGCCTGGCGTGCTCAATCACATAACAACTGTGTTTACGCGCAGACAGGTTAACATCGAGAGCCTTAATGTGTCGGCTTCGAGCATAGAGGGGCTTCACAGATACACAATCACCTGTTATTCCACCGAGTTGATTATCGACAAAATCGCAAAGCAGATAGAGAAGATTATAGACGTAGTGTCGGCAAACTACTTCACCGAAGACGAAATCTTCACCCTTGAAACCGCGCTGTTCAAGCTTTCCACGCCGGCGGTGTTGGAAAACCGCCAGATTTCAAGAGAAATCCGCACGTATGGGGCGAAGTTCGTGGAAGTCAACTCCACTTACTCCATAGTTTCAATGGAGGGACTTACGGAGGAGATAAACAGCCTTTACAAACATCTCAAGGTGCTCGACTGCATATTGCAGTTTGTCCACTCCGGCTCTATCGCAGTAACAAAAAGCCGCCGCGAGTTCGTAACGGAGTATCTGCTGCACCGCAACCGCACACGTCAGGAAACCGAAAACTGAAATGGACACGCAGGGCAAGTCAAGCAGGTTTGATTATGTTGTGGAGCCTTTCACCGAGGACTTCACAGGTGTTCTTGCGTGGCAGGAGTTGGGAAAGAGAATCCTTGCCACAGCGGGAATGCACGCCGACAGCCACGGCTTCGGAATGAAGCAGCTGATGCCGCAAAAACAGGCGTGGGTTTTGTCGCGTATGATAATCAGCATGGACGAAATGCCCAAGGTGAACGATCATTATGCAATTGAGACGTGGATACGCAATGTTTACCGCACGTTTACGGACAGGTGTTTTGCTATATTGCGCCCCGACAACACGGCTTACGGCTACGCCTACACCACGTGGGCTTTGATAAACTCCGAAACCCGTATGCCGGTAAACCTTGAAACGTTTCCCGACGGCGGTTTCGCCAAGTTGGCTGATGCGGAAAAGGCGTGCGAAGTCGGGGACTTCTCGCGCATCAGGGTTGCTGCGGAAGAACCGCAGCGCGTAATCACTGCTTATTACAGCGACATTGACATCAACCGGCATTTCAACAGCATAAGGTACATAGAGCATATTCTGGACCTATTCCCGCAGGAAGTGTATTCCGCACGGTGCGTTTCCGGCTTGGAGATTGCCTATCACGGCGAGGCGCACTTTGGCGACCGTCTGGCTTTCTACAAGGAGCGCGTTTCGGAAAACACATATAATGTGGAAGTGCGCCTGCAACCCGAGGGCAAGGAGGGAAAGGAGAAAAAAGTATGCTCCTGCCGCATAACTTTCAAGTAGAACAATAATATAAACATGTATAACACAGTCTCCCGCCCAAGGGCTTGGGGAGGCGCAAAAACAAAAAACAAAATGGCAAAGATAAACTTTGGCGGCGTTGTGGAGGATGTTGCAACGCGTGAAGAATTTCCTTTGAGCAAGGCTCGTGAGGTTCTGAAAGACGAAACTATCGCAGTTCTTGGTTATGGCATTCAGGGTCCGGGTCAGGCTTTGAACCTCCGCGACAACGGTTTCAACGTGATCGTTGGTCAGCGCAAGAGCAAAACTTATGATAAATGTGTGGCCGACGGCTGGGTGCCGGGCGAAACTCTTTTCTCTGTCGAGGAGGCTGCCGAAAAGGGAACAATCATCTGCATGCTTTTGAGCGATGCCGCACAGATTGAGATGTGGCCCAAAATAAAGCAGTATGTAACTAAGGGCAAGGCTCTTTATTTCTCCCACGGTTTTGCCATCACCTACAAGGAGCGCACCAACGTTGTTCCCCCCGCAGACGTTGACGTAATCATGGTTGCCCCCAAGGGTTCTGGCACATCCCTCCGTTCGCTGTTCCTCGAGGGACGCGGCATCAACAGTTCGTATGCAGTGTTCCAGGACGCAACCGGCAAGGCAGAGGAGCGCACAATGGCAATGGGCATAGGCGTTGGCTCGGGCTATATGTTCAAGACAACATTCACCCGCGAGACATACAGCGACCTTACCGGCGAGCGCGGAGCGTTGATGGGTGCTGTGCAGGGAATGTTCCTCGCGCAGTATGAGACCCTCCGCAGCCACGGACACACTCCGTCCGAGGCGTTCAACGAAACGGTTGAGGAGTTCACCCAGAGCCTTCTCCCGATGGTGGGCAAGAACGGCATGGACTGGATGTACGCAAACTGCTCCACAACGGCGCAGCGCGGTGCTCTCGACTGGATGGGTCCGTTCCACGATGCAATCAAGCCGGTAATGGAGAAGCTTTACGAAAGTGTTGCAACAGGCAACGAGGCTCAGATTTCGATCGACAGCAACTCGAAGCCCGACTATCGTGAAAAGCTCAACAAGGAGCTTGAGGCAATACACAACAGCGAAATGTGGCGCACTGGCGAGACCGTGCGCAAGCTCCGTCCCGAGAACAACTAATTCCGAGTTTGGAATAAGGTTTAATCCTGCGGCCCTTTCGGGCTGCGGGATTTTTTTTTGCCATAAGGCAGTTGTGGTTTGCGATGCGGTTCATACGGTGGCATATATGGCGTATGTCATACGCGTTGTAAATACATAAATAACGATTAATTAATGATTTGCGCCAATTGTAGGGGCGTATGCAATACGCCCTAAATTGCGCGAGCTTGCAATGTTGTTTCGGTGGTTTGCGGTGCGGTTCATGCGGTGGCATACAGGGCGTATGCGATATGTATAACAAACGTATAAACGGTAGTTAATCAGGAAATTGCACCGCTTGTAGGGGCGTATGGCATACGCCCAAAATTGCGCGGATTTGCAATGTAATGGCGGTGGTTTGCGGCGCGGTTCATGCGGTGGCGTACAGGGCGTATGCAATACGCCCCTACATATATACCGTATGCAATCAAAAACAACATACACCGTT
>CAVCON010000027.1:0-18227 GCA_963603805.1 Oscillospiraceae bacterium | reverse complement strand
TGGCCGCCATAAGGCACGACCCGAAGATTAAGGAGTACTACCTCGGGCTAATCGCCAGGGGCAAGGAGAAGGGCGTCGCGCTCAACAACGTCAAGAACAAAATAATACACATAGCCTTCGCCCTCGCACGCAAGGGCGAGAAGTATGACAGCCGTTTCCATGGTGAAAACCGTGAGGGAAAAGGAGAATGACGACAGGAACGGACAAATGTTAAAAACATAGTTAAACACAACTAAACGCTTGCATGGGAACATAGATTGCCCCTACAAATGGCGAAAAACCATAATCGCGCAATCTTTCCACAACACAGCCAAAACTACATAGGACATGGGAAAAACTATGTCCTATGTAGAAAAAATTATGTCTGATATAATTCAAACTACATCAGACCTTTTTTTCGCCACCTGCAACACTCTGAAAACCACATTATTAAGCACCAAACTAACATCTAACGCAAAACACTGCATATCAAAGAGTTACCATAAAACTACAAACTCGTGAAATCCGTCGGCATATTACGGATGAATTTGTGTTTGCCTCTATACGCTGGATGCTTTGAAACACGCCTTTGATGAGGCGGAATGATACAGGAATTATTGGAACGTCAAAATCCGCAACGCCTGATTGCATTGCGGATTTTGGTGCCGGAGGAATTTGTTCCAGCTTGTATTTCTGCAAGGCTTTGTGCCTCACCTTATGTTCACCTCCTTGAACTGCACGCGCATCCACGGCAGAAGCTGGGAAGCCTTGGTTATTATCAGCTGCCCTTTCTGCTCGGCAAGGAAATGGTAGAAATAACGCGCCTTGCCCTGCATGAGCGGGTCGGTGGTCATGTAGTAAACCGCACGGACGTATGGGTAGTTGCCGAGGGCTATGTATGCCTGGAAGGGCTTGTAGCTGTTGTCAACTTCGGGGACGGAGGAGTTGCTGACGCTCATCACGCGGATTTTTGGCAGGAACGACAGGTTTGTGGTGTCGCTCTCGTTGCGCAGCCAGTCAACTCCTATTATGCCTATTGCCTTTGGATTGGATGTGATGTAGTCGATCACCGCCTCGTTTGACTTTTGGGCGTAAACGTTGCCTTTGAGTGCCTTTCCGCCGCAGATTGAATCCTCCACGTAGCGCACGGTTGACGATTGGGTGTTGTCGAACACAAGCTGTATCTCGCCGCTCTGGTGGGCGTATTTAATCTGCTCCCAGCGGGTGAGCTGACCAGTTACAATGCGGAACACATCATTTGTGGATATAAGCGTGTCGGGGTTGGAGCGGTTGACTATAAGCGCGATTCCATCGGTGGCTATGCGCTCGGTCATCACGTTGAGGCTGCGGCTTTGGAGCAATGCCTTTTCCTTGTCGGAGAGCTGGCGCGTGGCGAGGCACGAGCGCACGCTGTCGTCAAGGAGCATCTGCAACGCCTCTGACTCGCTGCAATAGTAGTGCTTGAACGTGGCTTCGGGATATTGAAGGTTGAACTGGTGCATCTCCTCTTCCATCACCGGCTTGAAGGTTTCGTCAATCGCCACCGTTATGAGGTCGGGGTCGCCCTGCGGCTTCTTTTCCCCGCCGCAGGATGCAAGCGAGAACAGGGCAAACAGCGAAGCCGCCGCAAAAATCATTCTTTTCATAATAGCGTATTTCTAATGTTCTTGTTTGAAATGAAAGCTGCAAAGTGTGCTTGCGCACCACCCCGCCGCCTGTTTTGAAAAATAAAAGCCAACTCGCAAACGAGCCGGCTTTTATTCTGATTGTATTCTGTGCCGGAACTTCAAATCCGAATGCCGTGAAGCACTGGCGGATTTTCGATGTCCTTACACAAGTTGTCGCCTTAGTCGATCTGGAAGCGCACGGGGCAGGTGTACCATACGGCAACCGCACGTCCCTGCTGCTTACCGGGGATGAACTTAGGCAAGCTCTGAATCACACGCTTTGCCTCGCGGTCGCAATAGGGGTCAAGGCTCTTGAGAACCTGCACCTCACCCACATGACCGTCGGGGTTTACAACGAAACGCAGCATTACCAAGCCCTGTATGCCCTGTTCGAGAGCCACGGAGGGGTACTTGATGTGCGAACCGATGTATTTCAAAAGTGCTTCATCACCTCCTGGGAACGAAGGCATCTGCTCAACCACGGTGTAAACCTTTGTCTCCTCTTTTTGTGAGGTTATCACCTCCTTGAGGTCGGCAACGTCCTGACCGTGTTCTTCATCGTTACCCTTAACGTCGGCGATGGAGATTGCGAGCTGCGACTTACCGAGAGCCTCCTGGGTCTTCATTTCGTCCGCCTCGTTAACCTGGTTGTCTTCCTTGATGACAGGGGCGGTGAACTTGATAGAACTCTTGATGCGCTGCACTTCCTGCTGAGGCTCCTTGGGCTGCACCTTCTTGATGTGCTGGTCCTTCACCTCGGCCTCTTTCAGCCTTGAGAAGTTGGTTACTTCCGTAATCGTGTCGTCCTGTTTCTTCGGGATGACAAACTTGAGGAAGAGGGGAACCAAAAGACCTACGATGATGAGTGCTATGACCACCAACAAGGCTATCTGGTTACGTTTTCCCAACTCAGCGCGCAACTGATAAGCTCCGTAGGACTGGTTGCGACCGGCAAACACCATTTCGCACCATGATTTAGATGTTAAATCCATTTTTGCCATAATATACTTCGCTAATTAGTTGTTTTTATTTCGCGCCAGCCGGTTCGGAAGACGCTGCCGCACTTTCGGGGTGTTCTCCCTTGTAGTGGTCAATCATCTTCTTGTCGAAGTCGCTGATTTTGTCAATCACATACTTACCAATACCGCAAATCTGCATCTCGTCGAGCACATTGATCAAGTTCTCGTAGATAGCCTCGTCCGTGGCTTTGATAATAACATTAGGCACGCCCTTTTCGCTCTTTATCTCCGAGAGACGCTTGCGGAAAGCCTCATCCTGCTGTGCCATTACACGCGGGTCTGAGCTGGCGTTCTTGATTCTTTCTTCTTTGAGCTTGTTGACTTTGTTCAGGGCAACGGCGTTGCGGCGCTGCAAGAACGCACGCAGACCATCCTTACCGTATGAGGTCTCCTTCAAAGTGTTGATTTCGGGAATACCCTCATAATAGTAAATCTTGTTGTCCTTGTCCATAAGTATCGTTACTGCTTCGGAAGCTTTCACCTGGTTACGCTGATCTTCTTTCATGTCCTCCTTGTTCGAAGGCATGTTGATCTCCATAGTCTGTGGCTTAATCATAGATGTACAGAGCATGAAGAAGCAGATCAGCAACATGTTCATGTCCACCATAGGCGTAAAGTCTATGCGGCAACTAAATTTTTTCTGCTTGCTGCTACCTAATTTTGCCATATCATCTATAATTATTCTTCGGTCTTCAAGGCCGTTATCAGGTTGTAACGGTTCTCCTTGATGTCCTGAAGAGAGTTCATCACTGTTTTAATCACTTTGTAAGGAGCCTTTGCATCAGCCTTGATTGCAATGCGCAAGTTCGGGTTCACGTCGCGTGCGCACTGTATCCAGTCCTTAAACTCGTTGTGCAGGCTGTCGCACGGAACGCCGGGGTTCTGGTCGCTCTTGAGATAAGCGTTCTGCGATTCTGTGGGCATATCAAGGAAACCTTGAAGCTGCCCGAACGGCAGACCGAAAGCGGGAAGAAGTCCGAATTCCTTCTTTTGCTTTGTGCTGAAGGACACGCCGTATTTTTCCTGCATTTCGTCGAGAACCGACATCAGGTCGCCTTTCTTGTCCATTGAGAGGAATATCTTTCCGCTCTTCTCGACCAAGATGGTAACGATGTTTGATTCCGGTATTTTGATGTCCGATACTGAGCCCGGGGTGTTAACCTTTACGGGTTCGGGTTTGATGAAAGTAGAAGTCAACATAAAGAAGGTAAGCAGAAGGACAGTGACGTCGCTCATAGCAGTCATGTCTATGTAGACATCTTGTTTCTTTAATTTAAAACGTCCCATGATTTAACCTTTCTTATTGTTGATTAGTGAGTAGCCGAGAAAGTCTGTACGATTGTGAAGCCTACTTCGTCGAGGCTGAACGTAAGTTTGTCGATCTTGTTAGTGTAGTAGTTGTAGCCCATAAGTGCGAAGGCTGCGGTTGCGATACCCGATGCGGTGTTCACAAGAGCCTCGGAAATACCTACGGAAAGCATGGCTGAGTCAGTACCGCCCTCACCTGCAAGAGATGCGAACGAACGAATCATACCCATCACAGTTCCGAAAAGTCCGAAAAGAGTACCGAGGGTTGTAAGGGTTGCAAGGATGGGGAGGTTCTGCTGGAGCATAGGCATTTCCAATGCGGTGCTCTCTTCGAGTTCCTTCTGGATTGCGAGCACCTTCTGTTCTTTTGTGAGTACGGTGTCTGCGTCCATTTCCTTGTACTTGCGGAGAGTTGCGGAAACCACGTTTGCAACAGAGCCCCTCTGCTGGTCGCAAAGTTTCTGTGCCTTGTCGAGGTCTTTTGCTGCGAGCGCAGCCTTGATGCCCTCTACGAACTTCACGAGGCTTGTCTTGCCGAAAGCGGTGCGAAGTGCGAAGTAGCGTTCAATGATGAGCGCGAAGTCGGTGAGGAGGCAGGTGAGGATGATAGGCACCATGAAACCGCCCTTGTACATCGTACCGAGAAGGTTGCCCTGTATAGGCTGGTTTGCGGGGTCGCCACCCTGGAAGTTGCCCGGAGCACCGAGAACGAATTTGTAGAAGCAGAATGCTATAACGAAGCAAACTACCATTACAAGCCACGCAGCTTTCACGCCTTTGAAGCCTGCGCTTTTTGTTGCCTTAGGCTTCGGAGAAGCCTTTGGAGACTTAACTGTTGTTTCCATCTTTAATGATTTTGTTTTTACGATTAATGTTTGATTTTTAATTTATTGATTAAATTCCAGTTTTGAGTATGCTATTATATTGCACGAACAAAATTACTCTTTTATTCGGTAACCGCAAAAAATAAGCGGGAATTTTGCGCTTTTTTTTGCTTGTTCGCAAAAAAACACGCCACATGAATATGATTGGCAAACAAAACCATTCACGGCGCACCCTTACTTTGCGTGCGGGGTCAGCCGTGGAGGCACTTGCATTGTTCGGTTTGCATTTTTGCCGCAACCGCCATTTGTCGGACTTACTTTTCCCCTGCTGCGGTATAAGAATGTTTCATATCCGTTAACGGTATCGATAAATTCCGTAATTTTGTGGTTGAATAGACAATTGGAAAAAATTCAGACGCAAAATGGAAAATATCGATTGGGGGAATTTGAAATTCGGCTATATCCCCACAAACTATAACGTGCGCTGCTGCTACCGCAACGGCAAATGGGGCGAGATAGAGGTGTCGTCAGACACGACGCTCAACATACATATGGCGGCAACCTGCCTGCACTACGGGCAGGAGGCTTTCGAAGGGCTGAAGGCCCACGGCTGCAAGGACGGCAAGGTGAGGATATTCCGCATAAAGGCTAACGCCGAGCGTCTGCAAAGCACCTGTCGCGGGATTATGATGCCCGAACTGCCCACAGACTTGTTCGAGAAAATGGTTGTAAAGGTTGTGGAACTTAACCGCGAGTTTGTGCCGCCATACGGTCATGACGCCTCATTATATATAAGGCCGCTGCTCATAGGCACGAGCGCACAGGTCGGCGTGCATCCCGCAAGCGAGTATATGTTCCTTATATTCGTTACTCCCGTAGGGCCTTACTTCAAGGGCGGGTTCGCAAGCTCCAACTACGTAATAATACGCGACTTCGACCGCGCCGCACCGCTCGGCACGGGACGCTACAAGGTTGGCGGCAACTATGCGGCAAGCCTTGCGGCAAACAACATCGCCCACGAAAAGGGATATTCGTGCGAATTCTATCTCGACGCAAAGGAAAAGAAATACATTGACGAGTGCGGCGCAGCCAACTTCTTCGGAATAAAGAACAACACATACATCACACCCAAGTCCTCGTCCGTGCTCCCCTCGATAACCAACAACAGTCTGCAGCAGCTTGCCAAAGACCTTGGCATGAAAGTTGAGGTGCGCCCCATTCCCGAGGAAGAGCTTGACACATTCGAGGAGGCCGGGGCTTGCGGCACAGCCGCCGTAATCAGTCCGATAGAGAGAATAGACGACCTTGAGCAGGGCAAGAGCTACGTGATAAGCAAGGACGGCAAGCCCGGACCTTGGAGCACGAAACTCTACCACTCCCTGCGTGCAATACAGCTCGGCGAAGAACCCGACACGCACAATTGGGTAACGGTGCTTGACTGATAAAGAAATTCTTAATTTATATGCCATGAAAAGTTTCAGTGAAATTAAAGATTCTGCCCTGAAGGTGCTTGACGGCAACTGGGGGCAGTACGTGGGGCTTACATTCGTGTTCTACGCGATAACCATAGCCGTTTCCGCAGTTGCAGGAGGCGACCCGAGGCACTACAACCCGCTTTACAATGCTTTGGGAATCGTTGCCAGCCTTGCCCTCATCCCGCTTTCATACGGTTTCGCCGTTCTGTTCCTCAACGCCTTTCGCGGGTGGAGCGATTGGGTCAAGGTGTCAAATCTCTTCGACGGCTACAGGGATTTCAGCAGGGTGTTCCTCACACTGCTCATACAGGGGATATACATCGTGTTGTGGAGTCTGCTTCTTGTAATACCCGGAATAATAAAGGCACTATCCTACACCATGACAGCCTTCGTGCTGAACGACGAACCCGACTTGAGCTATGATGCGGCAATAACGCGCAGCTCAAAGCTGATGGACGGTCATAAGCTCGACTTTTTCCTGTTCTCGCTCAGTTTTATAGGATGGGCACTTTTGGCAATCCTCACCTTCGGCATCGGTTTCCTGTGGCTTGTGCCATATTACAGCACGGCAAAGGCGGCCTTCTATCACGAACTGCTCGAGGAGGAAAAGCGAAACAGACCCATTCCGCCGCGTGGCGACCTTTAAGGGGCAATAAGCCGTGGAACGGCATTGATTTGCGCGTTTCGTGTGGCGGAATATTAGTGTACACAATGCCACACAAACACGCAGTAACCAATTATTCAATAACTTGCACCGCTTGTAGGGGCGTATGGCATACGCCCTGAAGTGCGCTGTTTTGCAATGTTGCGGCGGCGATTGGTGGTGCGGTTCACGCGGTGGCGTACAGGGCGTATGCCATACGCCCCTACATATATACCATTTGCAATCAAAAACAACCCATATCGTTCATGTAGTTTCCGCAAAACCAAAAACGATTACCCCTTTCACAACACCCCGAAAACTACATCGGATGTAGGAAAAACTATGTCCTATGTAGAAAAAATTATGTCTGATATAATTCAAACTACATCAGACCTTTTTTCGCCACTTTTAAGCACCTGTTTTACAACAACTTACAAAATCCTTTCAAAACAACATACACTTTTGATTTTCAACGTTTTGCGGAATTTGCGGTTTGGAGAGGTGTTTGCGACATGAAGGTATTTGTACAAAAAAACTTATATTTGCAATATTAAAATTACGCAAACAACAATACACGGCATGATCAAAGCTAACAAACTTAAATCCATTATCGGCGCATTTGCGCTGCTCGGCTCACTCTCCGCCGCAACGGCAAGCGCTGAAAGCGTGAGAACCGTAGTCCGCCCAGACGTTATGGCGGCATCGCCCCACTACCCTGCCAACAAAGCTCCGCTTGTGCAGTCGTCTTTCATAAAACTGCCAACCGGCAGCATAAAGCCGCAGGGGTGGATTCTAACGCAGCTCAACCTGCAAGCCGACGGTCTTTGCGGGCATCTTGGAGAAATTAGCGCATGGCTTCAAAAGGACGACAACGCATGGCTTTGCTCCGGCGGCAAATGGGGCTGGGAGGAAGTGCCTTACTGGCTGCGCGGATACTCGAGCATGGCATGGATTCTCGGGCGCAAGGATATGCAAAATGAGAGCAAGCTGTGGATTGGCGCAATGCTGAAAAGCCAGAAAGCCAACGGCGACTTCGGTCCCGAGGAGGAGGGTCTTGACCATTATTGGGCGAACATGATTGTGTTGTGGCTGCTACAGGACTACTACGAATACAGCGGCGACAAGCGCGTGATTGACTTCATGACAAAATATTTTCACTTCCAGCTCACAGTGCCGGACGACAAGTTCCTGCGCAAATACTGGGAGAACTCACGCGGAGGGGACAACCTGTGGAGTGTGGTGTGGCTCTACAACCGCACTGGCGACAGCGAGCTGCTGAAGCTCGCCGACAAGCTGCACCGCTGCACCGCCGACTGGACACAGGCGCAAAACCTGCCCAACTGGCACAACGTGAACATAGCGCAAGGCGTGAGGGAGCCGGCTGAATATTTCCTATTCAAGAAAGACAGTTTGCTGCTCCGCGCCACATACAACGACCAGCAACTCGTGAGGCGCATATTCGGGCAGATGCCCGGCGGAATGTTCGCCGCCGATGAAAACGCCCGCATGGGCTACATCGACCCGCGACAAGGCACGGAAACCTGCGGCTTTGCCGAGCAAATGGCTACTGACGAGATACTCCTGCTAACGACAGGCGCCCCCTGCTGGGCGGAAAACTGCGAGGACGTGGCGTTCAACAGCTTCCCCGCCGCATTCAGCCCCGACTACAAGGCACTGCGCTACCTCACCTGCGCCAACATGGTTGTGAGCGACGAGAAGAACCACAGCCCGGGAGTGCAGAACGAAGGTCCGTTTCTCGCCATGAACCCGTTCAGCAGCCGATGCTGCCAGCACAACCACGGTTTCGGCTGGCCCTACTACGCGCAGCACCTCGTGCTCGCCACCAATGACGGCGGGCTTGCCACCGTGCTTTTCGGCGCGTGCGAGGCAACGGCGAAAGTAGGCAGCGAGGCGCGTGAAATAACCCTCACCGAGGAAACCGACTATCCGTTCGACAGCAAGATAAAACTCACGGTGTCCACAAAAAAGAAAGTGTCGTTCCCGCTGTATGTGCGTGTGCCGTCGTGGACGCACAATGCCACGGCAAGCGTAAACGGCAACACTGTGGAGTGCAGCCTTGAAAACGGCAAATACCTGCGGATTGACCGCGAATGGAAAAACGGCGACTGCGTGGAACTCTACTTCCCGATGAACATAAGCCTGCGCCATTGGCCTACAAACCAGAACTCGGTGAGCGTGGACTACGGTCCGCTTACCCTTTCGCTGCGCATAGACGAAAAGAACGAGAGAAAGGAAAGCGACAAGACGGCGATAGGCGATTCGAAATGGCAAAAGGGCGCGGACACATCGAAATGGCCCACATGGCTTATCCACCCGGCATCAGACTGGAACTACGCCATTTGTCTGAATGAGCCGATAAAGTTGGTGAAAAAGGAAAGCGTGAAAGAAAACGTGAACCCCTTTGTATCCACAGAAGTTCCATTGGTGTTCAAGGCAAAAGGCAGGAAAATTCCAAGCTGGGGCATCGACAAATACGGACTGTGCGCCCCGCTTCCCGACACAAACGCCGCCCAAAGCAGCGGGACATACGACATAGAGCTTATACCTATGGGCGCGGCGCGACTGAGAATATCCGCGTTCCCGCAAGGCAAATGACAACCACAACAGAATGCCGCACCGCCCGTCGCGTTGCGGCATTTTTTCACTCTGCACCAAAGACCCTCCGCCTCATGGGGCGGAACAAAACCGTCATGGCAAGCGAGCGCATGGCAAGGAAGGATATGAAAGCCGTCCAAAGGGCATAGTTGCCAAAGCCTTCCCTTAGCGTGAAAAACATTCCGAAGAAAACCACCGCCGAAACTATTGCCGACAGCAGCATGAACCTTGACGCAGTAGCCCCTACAAACACGCCGTCGAGCAGAAAGGCAGCCGCAGAGACAACAGGTATCGCCACCGCAAAAGGCAGGTACTCCACTGCCGCCGCAACAGTCGCGACATCATCGGTGAGCAGCGACAAAAAGCCCGCACCGCCCACGGCATAAACTATGGAGAACAGCAGCGCGGCAACGGAGCACATTACCGCCGAAACCTTTATCATCCTTGAGAAAGCCCCAAGATTTCGTGCGCCCACATACTTGCCCGACAGAGCTTCCGCCGAAAAGGCAAGTCCGTCGCTTATGTACGAGAATATCACAAACAACTGCATGAGCAAGGCATTGGCGGCGAGAACCGTGGCGTTCATCCTCGCGCCGCTGACAGTAAACCACGACATCACGGCAACATACAGCAGCGTGCGGAGAAAGATGTCGCGGTTTACGTTGAAGAACTTGGCGAGCGCACTGCGGTTCATAATTTCAGCCACCCCAACCCTTGGCAGGGCGGCGTAGTATTTTATGCGAAACACAAGGCAGCAAAGCGCAAAACCAACGTATTCCCCAACAACCGTTCCGGCAGCCACGCCCTCCACTTTCATGCCCAGGACATACACAAACAGCAAACTCGCCGCAAGGTTAGCCACGTTCTGGGCAATGGCAACCGACATGGGAGCTACGGAGTTCTGCATCCCGAGAAACCATCCCGAGAAAGCGTAAATGCCAAGCACCGCCGGCGCACCGAGTATGCATATCCTGAAATAAGTAACGGCAGGTTCTTCAACCCCTGCGGGGCAGTTTATCAACGCAAACGCCACACGGCACAGCCACGGGCTTGCCAGAACAAAAAGCAAGCCTATGCCCAAAGCCAGAAACAACGCCCGCGAAAACTGCAACGCCATTCCGCGCAAATCCCCGCGACCGAAAGCCTGCGCCGTAAGCCCGCTCGTCCCCATCCTGAGGAAACCCATAAGCCAGTAAAGCACATTGAATATCATACCCCCCACGGCAATTGCACCAAGATAGACCTGCGAGCCGAGATGTCCGGTTATCGCCGTGTCAACAAGCGACAGCAGCGGAACAGAAACGTTCGACACAATGGCAGGAACGGCTATGCGCAGTATGCTATGCGCGGTTTCACTGTAAGTTGGCGTTCTGGCTTTCATTTGCTACCAAAGTGTTTTTCGAGGTGCAAAATTAGCGAAAATCCGCGCGTTGTGCGGCAAATCAGCTAACTTTGCGGCATGACAGCAAACGATGACGAGAAATATATGCGCCTTGCCATTGCAGAGGCACGCGATGCCGCAGCCGAAGATGAAGTTCCTGTTGGGGCGGTGGTGGTTTGCAAAGGCAGGGTGATAGGCCGCGCCCACAATCTTACGGAAACCCTTAATGATGTAACGGCTCACGCCGAAATGCAAGCCGTTACGGCTGCCGCGAACTACCTTGGCGGGAAATATCTTGACGAATGCACGCTCTACGTAACGGTTGAGCCGTGCTTCATGTGCGCCGGCGCATTGGGCTGGGCGCAGCTCGGGCGGCTGGTTTACGGTGCCGCCGACTCCAAACGCGGCTACACGCGGCTTTCGCCAAATCCGCTCCACCCCAGAACAAAGGTTACATCCGGCGTGCTTGCAGATGAATGCGCGGAAATAATGAAAACTTTTTTTGCGTCAAAAAGATGAGGCGCAGCAACGCCCGCCCTCTTCCCGCCGTGCCTAATCGCGGTAAGCAAGATACACAAGATAGCAGCCCGATGCGCTTATCTCTATCCTGTCTGCCGTTGCCTCGTTGAGCGTTCCCTGCCAAAACATATCAAAGTCGTAGCAATTATATTTCAGGTTCTTGAATTTCATCTGCGTTGCGTTGAAATTGAAAACCGAAACCTGCTGCCCTTTTTCTACAGCAAACGCCGCTTCGTCCCTGCACGGTATGAACACGCCGTAATCAGTAGGCATCACCGCCCAAACGCCACATTGCAGATAATGCACAAGAAGGCTGATGTTGCCAAGCGTATGGTCTTCGCGCTTTCCCGTAGCCCCGATAATTACAATGCGGCTCACTCCCCTTGACTTCAGAAACCTCACGGCCTTAGTCTGGTCGTTGAACTCCTGTTCACGCTCCAAATGCAGGATTTTTGCGTATTTCCGTTTCATCGCCGCCGACAGCGAGTCGCCGTCGCCCACAACGGCATCAAGCGCAATGCCCTCCGCGTATGCTTTTTCGGCAGCTCCGTCGCAGCACACAGTATATGCGGTCCGCGCAATCCAATCCCTCACAATTTCCATCCTCGGCCATTCGCCGTTTGCCAAAACCACAGCCTGTGGAACGAAATTCCGCAGGGAAAAAGCCTGTTCCTGCATATCTCCCGGTTTATACATTATTTCTTCAGTCAAGACAAATACTTTTGCGCCGCCTCACCGTAACGGCAAGAATAACCGCGCAAGCAAGGGCTTCCGACAGCGGCACTGCAAGCCAAAGCCCACGCACCCCTATAACGCCCGGCAGCCAAATGAATATCGGCACAAGGAAAATCAGCCCGCGCAACAGCATGAACCAAACTGACTCCTTTGCACGCTCCACGCTCTGCCAAAAACCTATGACAACTATATTGAGCGAGAAAAGCACGAAACTTATTGCGAAAAGCGGAAATCCCTCAGCCGCTATGCGGAAAGCGTTAGTGTCGGACTCGAGGAAAAGCCCCACCAAAGGCTTGCACGCCACCGCGCCCACCGTTGTAATCAAACTTCCGCAAATGGCGGCAAGCACCACTGCGAACACGAAAGCCGCCTTTATCCTCGCCGCGTTGCCCAGCCCGAAGTTGTAGCTCACAATGGGCAGTTGGCTTTGGGCTATGGCGTTTGCAAACATAAACACAAGCGGGAACATATAGCAGCACGTGCTGAACGCCGCCACGCCGTCCTCGCCGAGCATACGCATGAACATATAGTTTCCGGTTATCATCATGCAGGTTATCGCGCCCTCGCCTATAAACGTCGGGAAGCCGAGTTTCATCATGTTTGCGGTGTTCCTCGCGGTAAGCCAAAGTGCAGTGGCGGAAAACTTGGGCTTATACAAATGTATCTTCCTTGAAAAAAACAGCAGGTACGCCATTACCATCACCGCGCCCACGCCGCAGGAAATGCTCGTTGCGCCCGCCGCTCCGGCAATGCCCCACTTGAATGGGAACACAAACAGCCAGTCGAGGAACATATTGAGCAGCGACGGCACCACGTTGACCATCATGGCATATTTCGGCGAACCGTCAAGCCTTATCACGAAAGAACCTTCAATCATTATCACCTGAAACAGGGGATAGAGCAGCAGCCAGTGCAAATAGTCGGAGACATAATGGCTGAGCAGTTCGGAGCCGCCGAAAAGGAAACACAGCTCGCGCGGCCAAAACAACATCACCGCCGCCAGCGCAATCATCGGCACAAACGGCACAGTCAACGCCTGGGTTACGTTTATGCACGCCGCCTTGTTGTTGCCCCGCGAAAGGTGAATCGCACCCACAACCGACACGCCCGAAGCGAACATCAGCGAGAACGACGAGGATATGAGGAATATCGGGGCGGCTATGTTCACCGACGCAAGCGCGTCGCTCCCCACTCCATGCCCCACAATCACCCCGTCCACAATGTTGAAAAGGGCGGCGAACACAAGTCCAGTGAGCGTTGGCACAAACAGTTTTGCAAACAGCTGCGGAATGTTCGTCTTACCGAAATCAATGTTGTCCCTGTTCCTGTTGTTCATGTTCATAACACGTTTCTTTTTAGTTTTTTACTGTTGCCGCCGCCCCATAAGCGGAAACGGCCAAAAGGACTGCAAAGGTAAGCATTTATAATTAGCCCACAATGAACTTTTTCGGCTTACAGACCATAAAAATAACGTCCGCAAAGCAATAATAAGATATATTAAAACAACAGATTTGCTGCTTTTGGCGCAGGTTGCTACCTTTGCATACGCTAACACAAAGGTATGGCCCAACACAATCTGCTCGGAAGACAAGGCGAAGAGGCTGCGGCGCGGTTTCTCATGTTCAGCGACTATTCCATTCTTGAGCGCAATTGGAGGTGCGGGCATCTCGAAGTGGACATAATAGCCCAAAAGCGCGGACTGTTGGTTTTCGTGGAAGTCAAGACGCTCACGAGCGCAAGCGTGATACTTCCCGAGGAACACGCCGACAAGGAAAAGCGCAGGCACATCGTCGCTGCGGCAAAGGCATACTTGAGCATAAACAACCTTGACCGGCAAATACGCTTCGACATAATAAGCGTAACGGGCGCAGCCCCGCCTTTCAGCATACGCCACATAGAAAACGCCTTTGAGGTGCAGCCCACTTTCGTCGGAAAATGGGACAAATAATATAAGGACAAAGCAAGCATACTAACTAACATCATGTCAGGCAACAGCAACAACACATTCCCGTCTGTTACAACCCCCAAAGCGGACGAAAGCAAAAAACTGGAGATACAAACCCGGTCTTTCTGGTTTCTGTTTCCGCTGAAGCTCTCTACCGAATACACATTCTCATACTTCCACGTGCCGCGCACGACCTCTACAAACGACCTTGCTTTCACTCTCCCCCTGCCCGGTGAGAACGAGATACAGATAGTGTCGGCAGAGGAGCAGACTGCGGGAAGGGGGCAAGGCAACACCTCGTGGGAGGCGGAAAGCGGAAAGAACCTTACGTTCAGTCTCGTTTGCCGCGCATGGTTTGTTGAGCCGGCAAAGCAGTTCTGCGTGCTTCAGGCAGCCGCATTGGCAGTGCGCCATGTGCTGGCAAAAATCTGCGACAACGTTACCATAAAGTGGCCCAACGACATATACATAGGAAACGGCAAAGCCAGCGGCACGCTGATACAGTGCGACATGGAAAACGGCAAGACGCGCAGAATGGTAATCGGCATCGGGGTCAACGTGAACCAAAAGCGTTTCACAAGCGGCGCACCCAATCCCGTGTCGTTGCACAACGCCGTGGGGCATGAACTCGACCGCCTTGACATTCTCCACTCCATAGCCGAAAGGTTCGCCGTGGAATACGACGCACTTAGGTTTGGCGCAGAAGGCATAAGCCAAAGATACGTGTCGCACCTTTACCGCAAGGAGGGAATGCACGAATACAAGGACGGCAAAGGCATTTTCCGCGCCACATTTGAAAGGGTGGAGAAAGACGGACACCTTGTTTTGCGCGACGAGGACGGCAAGGAAAGGGTTTACGGCTTCAAGGAAGTGGAGTTCGTGATTTAGGGGGCAGTAAAAGACATACGACACTCCACAATAAATAAAGCACAATTTATCAACAAATTTCGTCTTTGTAGGGGCGTATGGCATACGCCCGAATTGCGCCAATTTTGCAATTTAGCGGCGTTTGTTTACAAATTTCACAGACATGGTTCATGCGGTGGTGTATATGGCGTATGCCATATGCCACACAAATACATAAACATCAAACAAACAAAAAATTGCACCGCTTGTAGGGGCGTATTGCATACGCCCTGAATTGCGCCGATTCGCTATGTTGTGGCGACGGTTTGCGATGCGGTTTTGGCGGTGGAGTAAAGGGCGTATGCAATACGCCCCTACAATTGGTGCAAAATCAACACCCTAGAAATTACATTTGACATAGAAAAAACTACATAGGACGTAGAAAAAATTATGTCTGATATAATTCAAACTACATCAGACCTTTTTTCGCCACTTGCAAACACCTGAAAAACAATTCCTTACAAAATCTTTTTCAAAACATTCACAAGACTGGTTTTCAGACACTTGCGGATTGCCGCGACAAATGGGAACAATCCGCTATCAAAAAACCGCCTTTCTTATAAACAAACATCCCGATCGGAAACCGCATTTGCTGCTTTCCAACCGGGATATTTGTATGCCAGGGACAATGCCCCGCTGTTTTATTACAGGCTTGCAGACTGCACCGTGTGCTTGCCCGCCGAAAGTTTCACGACATATCTTGAGCCGTCGGCGTTGGACGAAAGTTTCTTCTTGTGTCCGTCAACGCTGTAGCTTGAATAGTCCTTTGGCAGCAGCAGGTGTGCCTTCGTGCCTTTGGGAACTGTGATGTCAACCTTATAGCCGTTCTCCTTGTTCACGTTCAGCTTTATGCTTCCGAACACTGTTGGCACAACGGTCTTGACATATTTAAGGTTGCAAAGCTCGGGCTTAACCTCAAACTCCCTGAACGCCGGCTTCACAGGCGATATGCCGGCAACATACTGCGACATGATGATTAGCGGACCGCCGCTCCATGCGTGGTTGTAGCTTCCGCCGTGGAGGTTGAACATTTCCCAAAGGGTTGTAATCGGGGCGTCAATCATTTGCTTGTACTTCTTCAGCATACGGTCTATCGCCTCCTGCGTGCAACCCATTTCGCACATGGCCTGCAGCACATAGCGTTCCATGTACGGGCTTGCAAACTCGGTGTTCTTGAAGATTTCGAGCAATTTGGGGTATTGCTCCTTGGTCGCGATGCCGGAAATCACCGCCACAGCCTGTGTGCGGTCGTCCGTCTGCCCTGTGTACGTGGTGTGGCGATAGGCGTCGCCCGTCCAGAATTTGGAGCGGAAGGCCTCGTCAAGCTTCTTTGCCGCGCCCAACGCCCACTTGGCTTCCGCTGTCTCGCCAATCAGGTCGGCCTGCTTCGCGTAGTTTTTCAGCGTGGTGGAATACCAAGCCTGGCAGAGTGCCTGCATATCGGCGTTGTCTCCCCAGTCTCCCCAGTCCCAAGCACCTGTGCGGTACTCCACAAGACCGTCATCTTCTATTTTCCATTTGTGCATATAGCGTTTTGCGGCGGGGAAAACATACTTTATGGTTGCCTCGTCGCCAGAACCCATGTAGTAGTTCCAGTTTCCAAGTCCCATGAACGCGAGAGTCTGTTGCGGAAGTTCCTTATCCCAGTTTCCCTGGGGCACGGGGGCGTACATCACGGAGTCGGAGCGTTGCCAGTCGGCGAACTCGCGGGCGCATTTGCGTGTGAGCAAGTTTGCGCTCGGCGACAGGGAATAGAACACCTCCACCATCTCGTTCGAGACGTCGCCAATCCATTGCGCCCTCTCGCGGTCGGGACAGTCCATGTAGTTGTCGCGCATTGTGATGTAGAGCGTGCGCTGCGATTTTTTCCAGAGCGAGTTCAAGTCGCTGTTGTCGCACTCAAAGCTTCCGGCGAAAGAGCAGTCGTAGCCCGTTTCGTGGTAAGCCAGCGAAACAACCTCAACCCCGGCGGGAATGGTGTATATCACCTCGTGTCCGTTCATCCATCCCGGGTTCTCGTATTCCTGTTCGCCGTCCTTGGTAATGTATTCCGCAAACACGTTCACCTCACCGTTGGGGGCTGGGGTGGCGTAGTCGTCAGTGCGCACGTCGATCTTCTTGCCCGCCTTTGCCCTTACTTTCAAAACCGGGGTGAACTGGCAGTTGTATGGCAGGGTGCAGATCACCTTGTCCCCCTCGCAGCGTTGTGAGGGATAGGGCTTCACGCCGTAATCCTTCCACTGCGGAATTTCGCGCTTGATGAACTTGTTCCAGTCGGCATCCTCGGGCGAAACCTCCTTTGACTGCTGCCACGAAGAGTCGTCATAGCCCACGGCATACCACTGCGGAATGTCCTTGCGTGCGTCAAAGCCGATGTTCGACTCCGAAAGGCGGTAGTTCGGCTCCTGTCCCTTTGGCTTGTAAAAGGCGGGATGGATGGACGTGAGCCAAGTGTTGTCGCTGCCGTAATGCTTCTTGCCCACGGCAAGGTCGAAATAAAGTCCGCCGACATTGGAGTTGCGGTGGCTGAAACCGTGCTTGCCGAAATACCATACGAGTACGGCAATCGTGTTGCTGCCTTTCTTGAGGTTCTTCAGCTTCACGTAGTCAATGTAAGTGTCCTTGGGGTTCGGGCCGCGCTTCAGCTGGCCTTCGTAAACCTCGAGCTTGCCGTTCACATACAGCCAGTATTTGCTGTCGGCGGCAATGCGCAGGGTGTTGTTGCTTACGTCCTCGTTGATGTCGAGGGTTTTCCTGAAACAAATCCACTGGCTCACTTCGGGAGCCTTGGGCGTTGTGATTATGCTTGCCGCATCCGCGCCGGAAAAGGCGAAGCAAACAAACATGGCAATCAGAAATAAGATGCGCTTCATAAAATGTTTTGTTGTTTTTAATGATTATTTGTCGCGAAAATAAGAATAAAAAGCGAGAAATCGCACAAAACTGGGCAACAAAGGCATACAACGCCCCCAGTTAGGGACAAAAAATCACAAAAGCCAAGGCAGCCACACGCCCTCCATGGCATATCCGTGCCACCTGCTTTTTGCCGAAGAAGCAGCAAGAGCGCAATTCATATAAAACATTGGTTTTCAGCAGAATAACCATTTAGAAAAGTTTTGGCATAACGATTTGTTTTTCAAAGGTTTGCAATGGCGCAAAAAAGGTCTGATGTAATTTGAATTATATCAGACATAATTTTTCCTACGTCCT